>JAFPUE010000029.1 GCA_017395555.1 Ruminiclostridium sp.
CAGGAGGTAAACCGTGAAACTGAAGATCTCAGCGATACTGCTCGTGCTGTGCATGATTTTCGGCAGCAGTATTCCGCATAACAACGCGGCAGCATTTGAGCAGGACATAACAGGCACAGTGCCGACGCAGCTTCCAGAGATCGAACCGAACCCCGATGATGCCGCAGCTATGGAAACCGTAGCTGCGGTCATTGTCGTTATTCTGATCGTCTGCGTAGTGATCTACATCTGCGACTCATCAAATTAGAATCGAAAGGAACAAGAAAAATGGATATTACCGTAAGGATCAACAAGATCAACACAACAGGAGCTGTCAAGGCGAACGCATCTGTCACGCTCGACGAGTGCTTCGGCATTCGCGGTGTCAAGGTCATGGACGGCAAGAACGGGCTCTTCATCAATATGCCGTCATACAAGGGAAACGACGGCAAGTACAATGATATCTGCTTCCCCACGCCCCCGGAATTCCGCAAGGAGCTTACCGATGCGGTCATCGAAGCGTACAAACTCGCTATCAAGCAGATACAGCAGCAGTCAACTCAGTATGAGCCGTCCGTTTATGACGAGCCTGTACCGGATATTTCAATGTAAGCACAACAACTATGTAAATTACGAAAGGGAAGAAAAACTATGAACATTTTCAAGAACATCAAGAACTTTTTCAAGAATGCGGCAATGACCGTAAAGAACGCTTTCTCCGGCACTATCCGCAGAGTAAGGCTTGCAATTGCGAGAATGACCGCAGTTGCGGCTTGCGCGCGCGGCGAGAACTACGTTGACAGCGGCGTGAAGATCCTCATTGCCGTAGTTATCGGCGCACTCCTCCTCGCCGGTCTTTACAGCCTGTTCGGAGACACTATCATGCCGACTGTTACCCAGCGTGTCCAGGATATGTTTGACTTTAAGGGTTAATGACGGCGGTACAGACTGCGGTCATCATCGTACTGCTCGGTATCGAGGTTTACTGCGATCTGAAAGACAGGACTATCCCGAATAAAATATCGCTTGCAATTGCAGCGGCAGCCTTCATAGATTTTCATGCCGAAAACCTGTGGGGACTGCTGCCCGCGGCGATGTTCTTCATCGGAGCGCTGTTCACGAAGATCGGCGGCGGTGATGTGAAAGCGGTCGCGGCTCTGAGCCTGTCGCTCGGACTATGGAAAACGTTCCTGCTGCTGTTTGCGGCGGAGGTGTCGATGCTGGTGTTCTACGGGATATCGGCAGTTGTTCAAAAAATACGTGGTAGGACGGCAGCTAAAAATCTGCCGTTTCTGCCATTCATAACAATAGGATATTTACTTACTATTTTTGTTTAACACATTTATTCAATGAAAGGACAAATGATATATGAAATTTCTTAAAAACAGAACTGTCCTCGGCGTTCTTTGCATCGCCATTGCCCTCGTTATATGCTTCGTTATAACTCCGCTTTTCAACGCTTCGGCGGCGAATCTCACCAAGATCGTGCGCATCAAGAATGATATCAAGGTCGGCACGGAGATCACAAGCAAGGATATCGAGACAGTCGAGGTCGGAGCGTACAATCTGCCCTCGAATGTGATTACAAAGCCGGACGATGTTGTCGGAAAATATGCAGCCGTTGAAATGCTCAAAGACGAGTATGTTCTTTCAACCAAGATCAGCGATACTCCGGCGACCGAGAATGTTTATCTGTACGGCCTGAACGGCTCCAAGCGCGTCATGTCGGTAACTCTCCCCTCGTTCGCAAAGGGACTTTCCGGCAAGCTCATGTCCGGCGATATCGTGTCCGTGATCGCGGTCGACTATCAGGAAAAGGGCAAGACTGTCGTACCCGATGAACTCCAGTATGTTCAGGTCGTGGCGGCTACCGATAAGCGCGGTAATGATGAAAAGGTCACCGAATATCGTGCGGACGGCGAAGAAGAAACCGACCTGCCCGAAACAGTCACACTCCTTGTCTCCCCGTCACAGGCTTTAGTGCTTGCGGAGCTTGAAGCCGAGGGCGAGATACACATTTCCCTTGTTTATCGCGGAACACAGGAGAACGCTGACAAGTTCCTCGAATCACAGGAAAAGATATTGCAGGATATAGCGGATGTTACGGTTACGGAGAAGCCTGCCGATGAGGGATCGGAGGTGAAAACCGAAACCACGGTCGAGGTTTTGGGCAGTGAGCCGGATGTGACCGATGAAACCGAAGCCGAAACAACGATAGAACTGGATATACCCGACCTTGCCGCAGACGATGAAGGCGAGGCAGAGGAAACTACGGCTGCAAGCGAGGACGCGGAGGTGACGGACGATGGCATCATTTCTGAATAAGATCATGAAGCACGGCGATGAGGACGAAGAACTCGACATGGAGTTTGATATTGCCGAGAGCGACTGTTTTGAGCTGCCGCCCGACCGCAAGGACAATCAGGTGCTTGCGGTTTGGGGCAGTCCGTCTTCCGGTAAGACGATAATGAGCGTGAAGATAGCACGCTACATCGCCGCACAGAAAAAGAATGTTATTCTTGTACTTGCGGATATGTCTGCGCCGCCGCTCCCATACATCTGTCCCTCTTCCGACCTTGAAGCCGAGGTGTCTCTCGGAACGATACTCGCCTCCGCAGAGGTCACAGGCAGCATCATCAAGCAGAACGCTATACTCCACAAGAAAAACGAGTATCTCACCATGCTCGGAATGCTCAAAGGTGAGAATGCTTTCACCTACGCTCCGTACACCGAAACACAGGCAAAGGAACTTCTGAACGAGCTGCGCCGCATGGCTGACTACATAATTATTGACTGCACGAGCAATATCACAAATGACATTCTGTCGGCGGTGGCTCTGATCGACTCGGACGCGGTTCTGCGCCTTGTGTCCTGCGACCTTAAATCCATAAGCTACCTGTCGTCGCAGATGCCGGTGCTGCTTGACAATAAGTTCAACGTCAACAAGCAGTACAAGGCGGCTTCAAACATCGATGCGTTTCAGGCTGACGAAAACATTGAACAGGTCGTGGGCGGTGTATCGTTCAAGATACCGCACTCCGAAGAAGTGCATCAGCAGTTTCTCGCCGGGAACCTGTTCGGAGCGCTTTCCGCAAAGGACAGCAAGGACTTCCGCAAATCGGTGGCGAAGATATCCAACGAAATATTTGAGTTTGGGTGATAATTATGGCATTAACAGCAAATACGAATACACAGAACTTATTCTACAGATCAAGCGATACCAAGCAGTTTTCGGAGGTTCTCGAAGAAGTCCAGTCCTACGTTTCGAGCAAATACTCGGCGTTGGTAGTTGACGGCATAAACAACATAGGCACGGGCAACGAAGAAGTCAAGGCACAGGTCAAGAGGTACATCGGAAAGTACCTCCTTGACCA
>JAFPUE010000030.1 GCA_017395555.1 Ruminiclostridium sp.
ACATCTTGCTTGCATATTATTCCGTCATCTTGCACAGAAATTTCTTGACTTACGTCAGTAAGCCTGCGAAATTTCTATACAATCTGACGAAAAATCTGACTGCGCAATCTGCGCACGCTATTTATGCGGTATAGCCTATAAAGAAGCGGAGGTGAGCGTTATTCCCGATTTTCACAGACTCAATAAGAGCAGAACAGTCGAAATGAGCAAGGAGGAGCTGAATAAGAAGCTCCGCGAGGAAGCTGCGCGCTCACCGTCACCTGCCGCAAGGCGAAAAAAGATAAATCCGCAGAGCCGCAAGCAGCAGAAAATTACGGAACAGACCCGCAAGCAGCTCCCGCCGCAGAGCCCGGCTCGCAGGAAGCGGGAGGAAGAGGCGCGCAAAGCCGCCGAGCGCGAGCTTCGCGAGCGCCGCAAAAGAAAAGGCGGAAGCAACGTCGTTTACTACGTTATGACGGGCATTCTCGCCGTTATCATCTTCTCCGTGCTGTCCGTGACCGTGCTGTTCAACGCGGAGAGGATAGTCATAGAGGGCGACTCCGACTACTCCGACGAGCAGATCATCACCGCCAGCGGACTTGAAGGCACGGAAAACCTCGTGCGTCTCAACACCTCCGGAATACCGGAGCGTATACTCGACAAGCTCGTCAGCCTTGACAGTGTCAGAGTCGATAAGGTTTTCCCGTCCACCATAAAGATAACCGTGACGCGCTCCGTACCTATGGCGGAGTTCCTTTACGACGGCAAGAACTACGTTATTTCGCACATCGGACGCGTAATGCAGATAGACACCGAAAAAGTGGATTGTATGCAGATACTCGGCTACAAGCCCGCGGAATCCGTAATTGTCGGCGGCTTTATCTCGGCGGAGGATCCGGAGCAGGACAAACTCGTCTCCGATATAAGCACCGCAGTGGAGAAGGCAGAGATAACCGACATCACATCGGTTGACATCTCCGACAGCCTTGCGATAGTCATGACCTACGATGACCGCGTTGTGATACATCTCGGCTCGATCTTGCAGATAGACGAGAAAATGCGCATCATCAAGGAGCTGCTGTTCAACGGCTATATTGCCGAAACAGAGCACGTAACGCTTGACGTTTCCGACACGAACAAAGCAATACAGCGTCCCATAACCACCGCTCCCGTAACGACTGTGCCCGAAACAGAGGAGACCGAAGAGGGCGAAGAAAGCAGTGAAACGTCCGGCGAAAGCGCAGATGTGAGCGCATAATATGCTTCGGTTACATAAAAGTTACCAAACAAGCAAATACCACAACATTTAGACCAAAACGCAAAAAAAAACACAAAATATTTAGTTTTTTTTGAAAAAACTATTGAATTTTTATTTAAAGTCTGCTATAATGGATTGTGTGAAATTGCAGTCGTAGTGCGGCTTTGACGTTCATAGCACTTCGATTTGTGAACGGATCGGTTATCCGTTATGTATAAAATTCAGGAGGTATATTATCGTGGCAATCGAAATCGATGAGGAAGGCTTCGAAGTAGAGACAGAGGAGCCGGCATTCGACCACCTTGACGAAAGCGCAGTATATGATATCCGTATTAAAGTATTCGGTATAGGCGGCGGCGGCGGAAACGCCGTAGAAAGCATGGCTAAGAAGGGTCTGCGCGACAAGAACTCAAAGGATATGGCGGCGGACGATGTTGACATCGAATTCGTAGCCGTTAATACAGATGTTGCGGCACTCAAGAACAAGGATAAGTCGCTTATCCGCCGCGTACAGATAGGCAAGAAGTGCGCAAAGGGCCGCGGAGCGGGCGGACGTGCCGAGGTAGGCGCGGAGGCTGCACGCGAGGACAGAGAAGATATAGAGAGATACCTCAAGGGCGCATCGCTGGTATTCATTTCCGCAGGTATGGGCGGCGGCACCGGTACAGGTGCGGCTCCCGTTATCGCAGAGATAGCGCAGGAAATGGGCATACTCACCATAGGTGTTGTAACAAAGCCGTTCGACTTTGAGCGCAGCCAGAAGATGAACCAGGCTATGAAGGGCATCGACGAGATCAGAAAGCACGTTGACGCACTCGTTATTATCCCGAACCAGAAGCTGCTCCAGCTCAACGAGAAGGCTCTTACCGTACCGCAGGCGTTCCTTATGGTTGATGATGTTCTGCATCGCTCCGTAAAGATCATCTCGGATATGATAAACACAACGGCACTCATCAACGTTGACTTCTCCGATCTTAGCACGATCATCAGAAACGCGGGTGACGCTCATATCGCGATCGGAACCGGCACAGGCGACAAGAAGGTTGAGGAAGCTGTTTCGCAGGTAGTAAACAGCCCGCTGCTTGAAACGTCTATAAAGAACGCGGGCAGACTGCTCGTTTACATAACCCTTTCGCAGGACGCTCTCATTTCCGATGTTGACGAAGCTATGCAGGCTATAACAAGAGCCTGCGATCCCGATGCGGAGATAATCATAGGTGCGAACTACGGTCCTGCCGATATGAAGGATTCCATCACGGTATCCGTTATCGCAACCTGCTTCAAGGACGCGTTTGACGCATCCGGAGAGCCGAGCGTGGCAGAAGAGATCATCAGCAACACATCGAGAGGCTCCAAGAACGACTTCGCTTCGTTTATAAATTCAAGAACATCGTCCAGCTCCAGCGATGACAATTACGACGAGCTCGAAAAGCTGTTCCAGAACAGAAAGTAAAGAGACTTTTTAAGAGATTCGAGACGGGGCTCTGAGCCTGTCGGAGTAAGCTATGACCGCCCCTTTGGAAAAAGGGGGTTGGCGAAGATTTCAATGATAGAATACCGCTGAATTTTGCTTCGGCGGTATTTTTATTTCTCTCGCGGCAAAGATAAGCATAAAACCGGCATATTGGATAAAATCTGCACGCCTGAACTGTTGATTTTGTTCAAAAAATCGTTTGATTTATTATCGCGGATATGTTATACTGGTATTTACAATCTGCGCTATGGAGGATAAGTTATGATAACAGTCTCAAATGTCAGCTTACAATTCGGCGGACAGACGCTTTTCAAGGACGTCGATCTGCTGTTCACGGAGGGCAACTGCTACGGCGTTATAGGCGCTAACGGAGCGGGTAAGTCCACATTTCTTAAAATTCTCAACGGCGAGCTCGAACCCACAACGGGCAGCGTGACGATACCCAAAGACCTGCGTATGTCAGTGCTCCGTCAGGATCACTTCGCCTTTGACGAATATACTGTGCAGGACACCGTTATAATGGGCAACAAGCGCCTGTATGACGTTATGAAGGAAAAGGACGAGCTGTACGCCAAGGAGGACTTCTCCGAGGAGGACGGCAACCGCGCAAGCGAGCTTGAAGCCGAATTTGCCGAGCTTAACGGCTGGGAAGCCGAGAGCGACGCTTCCAAGCTCGTACAGGGTCTCGGACTCGACGAGAGCATAATGTACAGCCAGATGTCAAGCCTTTCCGGTAACGAGAAGGTAAAGGTGCTGCTCGCACAGGCGCTTTTCGGCAACCCGGATATAATTCTCATGGACGAGCCTACCAACCACCTTGATATAGACGCGGTGGCGTGGCTCGAAGAATTCCTCGCGGAATACTTCGGTACAGTCATCGTTGTATCGCATGACCGCCACTTCCTCAACAACGTCTGCACCCACACCGTCGATATCGACTACGGCAAGATAAAGATGTACGTCGGCAACTACGAGTTCTGGTACGAGTCCTCACAGCTCATACAGCGCATGATAAAGCAGCAGAACAAGAAAGCCGAGGAGAAGATCAAAGAGCTCCAGATGTTCATTCAGCGCTTCTCCGCGAATAAATCCAAGTCCAAGCAGGCAACATCGAGAAGAAAGCTGCTCGACAAGCTCACCGTGGAGGAAATGCCCGCGTCGAGCCGCCGCTACCCGTTTATCGGCTTTGATATTGACCGCGAACCCGGCAAGGATATATTGCAGGTCAGCGGGCTCTCCAAGACCGTTGACGGCGTTAAAGTGCTCAATGATGTATCGTTCACCGTCGGCCGCGAGGACAAGATAGCCTTCCTCGGCGAGAGCGAGATCGCAATAACCACGCTGTTCAGGATAATCACCGGCGAGCTTGAACCCGACGAGGGAAGCTACAAGTGGGGCAGCACGATCTCAACGAGCTACTTCCCTATCGACTCCGATCACTTCTTCGCGGGCTGCGATATGTCGATACTCGACTGGATCAGACAGTATTCCGACGATGTAACAGAGACCTATCTGCGCGGCTTCCTCGGCAGAATGCTTTTCTCCGGTGACGATATCTACAAGCCGGTAAACGTGCTGTCCGGCGGCGAGAAGGTAAGATGTATGTTCTCCCGTATGATGCTGTTCAAGTCCAACACGCTCATACTTGACCGTCCTACCAACCACCTCGATCTCGAAAGCATAACTGCGGTCAACAACGGACTGCGCGACTTCAAGGGCGTTGTGCTGTTCGCGTCGCATGACCACGAGATAGTGCAGACTGTCGCCAACCGCATAATCGAGATCAAGGACAAGGGCTGCTGGGACAAGCTCGGCACCTACGAAGAGTACGTCGAGTGGCGCAAAGCCCAGACCGGCGGTACGTTTACTTTGTAAGTTACTGCAAAAGCGCCTTCGCGCGTGTCCTACGCGGACGGCGCCAGCTTACGCAGCTGGACCGCGGCGGGGAACGCCCCGCGGCGAAATGACCGTAACACGGAGATTACAGAGATTCAGCGTTTTTAAAGCATAATAAAATAGAAAATCCTCCTGCGATATGACAACGGGTCACTCGGATACTTCCGAAATTCGCAGGAGGATATTTAATTTTTACGGTTACTTTTCGGATCCGTCATCCGAAGGACGACAACAATAATTATCAATTATTGATCAGTCCCAGCCGAATTTCTCGGAAACGACTACCTTTTCGGAGTCGGAGGAATAGATCACATAATCCGTGTGCGGCTTACCGCTGTAATCTATCTTCTCTCCGGTCACTGCAAGCGAGCCGTCCGCGGACAGAACGTAATTCTCATTGTCCGCACCGATCATTATTCTGCCCCACTTCACGGCGATGTTCGCGTCTGCGCCGATCTGTACGGGTATAAGGCTTTCGCTGCTTACGTCATATACGAATGTGTCGGTTCTGTCTTCCTCGGCATCATTAACGGAGATGATGAAGCTCTCAAACGACGGGCTTCTGCGTACTCTGCACTCACTGCCGAATACATAGTCGGTTCTCAGCGAGCCGAGTCTGCAATCGAACGAGAACAGGCTGTACTTCATATTCTCGTCGGCAGCGGTGAACCAAAGCCTGTTGTTCTTGTATCCCGCAAGCGATACCGCTCCGGTATAATCGAACAGCGGACGGAACTGAACGCCGGTCTCGGAGTTCGGAGTTATCTCATAGATGTAGGTGCTGGAAGACGATACTGCCTTGAGGAAGTATCTGCCCTCGGCAGAAGCGCAGTAGATAGTGCCTATCTCGGAATCTCCGAGGCTCGGCTTTACGTCGCTGCTGTAAACAATGCCCGTTGCCGTATCGAGAACGACTATGACATTTCTGAGTCCGTCCTGACCGCAGCCGGAGATAATAACATTATCCTTGTCGGCGAGCGCTATCTTCGGGTTGGACACCTCACATACCTTGGGCTGCGAGTTCATTATACCGCCAAGAGTATAGCAGTAAACGCTGTTTCTCGTGAGGACAACCGCATGGTTACCCACAAGCACGGTCTCAAGCGAATTTTCAACGTTAAGCTGGTATATCTGCGTCATAAGTCCGATGTCGGGAGTATCGGATATTTCCGTTACGGCGACGGTGATCTCGTCGGCAGTCGTTTCGGGAGCCTCTGTGATCTCGGGTTCCTCTGTCTCGGGAACATCGGTCTCTTCGGGCTCGTCGGTCTCTTCGACTACGATATCCGGCTCCTCTGTCTCTGCGGGCAGAGTAGTCTCCGCATCATCGGGATCGTTTACCCCGTCGGGATCCTCAAGCTCGGGATCCTCGGTGGTCTCTGCGGTCTCGGACTGAACGGCTGTTATGATAATGCCGGGTTCGGAAACGGGTTTCTCGGTCACGAACGAGAACGACGTTGTTACTGCCGGAGTCTCCTTTGCTGCGGGTGTGACCGCAATATCGGAATCGCCTCTGAGCGGATCGTCGTCCGGTATCGGCACGAATGTTTCGTCATTTAATATATCGGAAGCCTTTTCCGCGAGGTTTACGGACGAAAGATCCTGAATATCGCGGTAGCATCTTGCCGGCGCGGTCAATTTTGCGCCCGCGATGCTCTTATCCGCGGCGCTCTTTTCGGCATAAGCCTCTATATCGGTCTTGCCTGTGATCCTTGTACCGTCGGACATGTACAGGACTTCGACATTGATATCATCGGAATCGGGTACAGCAGACAGTGCTACGGACATATCGCTGTAACAGACATTTTCAGAGAAAGAAATATATATAGAAACAGCACTCTCGTCCTCGGACGAAGAATTCATATAGTTCTGCTCCGCGTCACGGAGTCTCTGTGAAGCGGTGAGCATGGTCTCGGAGGAAACAATATCTATAACGGGGTTCTGTCCCGCGATATAGGTGACGGCGCCGACTGTTACCGCAACTGCCGCGGCAGCGCCTACAGCGGTCTTCCAATGAGTGCTTACGGCTCTCTTCCAAGCGGGAGTTTTAGCGGCTTTAAGAGCATTCCGGCGTATCTTCTCTTCATCGAGCGCGTACTTTTCAAAAAGCTCTTTATAAAAGTCGTTTTTATTCATGAAGCTGTTCCTCCTTTCGTGTTAGTATTATTCAATTATTTAGGGTACCTCTAAAAACCGCTTTGAAAAGAGAAAATGAGATAATTGTGTAGAGAGCAAGGAAAGGCTCCGAAGGCTTGCTGGCGCAAGGAGAGGAGACTTGACGCTCACTGTAGGATACAGTGACTTGCAGCCCAAAACGCGCATGGATGCGCGAATCAAGGCTGCAAAGAGCTATACGGCACAAGTAGCTCTTTTTCTCTCAAATGGGTTTTTAGAGGTTCCCTTTATATATCAAACTTTTTCTTCTGGCGCTCTATTGTACGATAGAGCTTGTTTTTGACGGAAGAAAGTGTAAGATCGAGTTCTTTTGCGATATCGTCGAGCTTCATATCGCATACGAAATGCAGGTAAAAGATACGTCCGATAACGGGATCGTCTCTTGCGATATCTTCGAAGATCTGCTTGGCGAGCAGCTCGTTGCAGAGAACATCCTCAAGGCTTTTCTGTTCCTTCGACATTTCCGCCTCGATCTCTACCATCTGCTCTTCGGTGTAGTCCGCAAAGTTTGTGCTTACGCTGTTTTTCTTTATGGAGCCGAAGTAATTCCGGCACTCGAACTTTGCGATATTGATAACAAAAGCCTCGGCGCTCTCGATATCATCATACCCTTTTTTGGCAATGCGCTGATAAAAACGGGTATAGATGTTCTGGACGATATCCTCGGAATCCTGCACGCTGCCGCATTTGCTGACAACGAAGCGCGACACCGCACGAAACGTATCGCCATAGACTTTGTTAAAATAGGCATCAAGCGCATCGCTTCCCAAAAAGCTCACCTCGCTTTTTACCCCCTACAATAAAGTAGTAGGAGATTTGGTCAAAAAAGTTTCAGATTGCCAAAAAATTTTCCGAGAATTTTTTAGCTGCCGGATGCAGGCATTTCCTTATTTTGTGCCTGTTTGCGGGCATTATACAACATATAGTCACTGCTCTTCCGAGTCATTCTGAACGGCATCTGCCGGAGTGACTTTCTCGTAAAGCTCGTTGTATTTGCTGCGAACCGCGGGAGAAAATCCGCCGATCATATTATATAAGGTACGCTTGTCCGGATTGAAGATTACGGCAAGATCGCCGTACTTCTCGGACTCGCTTATCACATAGTACATACCTATGCCCGACTCGTCATGCGCGATAACGCTGACATCGGCGCTTATCTCCTTGTCCGGCGTGTATTCCGCAAGCTCCTTCACGGAACGCAGGCTCACTGTGATAAGGCGCTTTCTCTTGCGCTTTCCGATTATCTTGTCTATGTCAAGGTCATCATTGGTAACTATATACTCATATTCCACAAAGGTACCCTGAATGAGCCACACAAGCCCCCACACAACCGCAGCGGAGAACGCCGCAACGAGTATCCACAGCCCGAAGCCGCCGAGGAAGAACACAAATACCGCCACAAGAAGCATAGCCGCCGCAAGAAGCAGTCCCCTCAGAAACATATCCTTGCCCGTTGACTGCTTTGTTACGAGCTGCTCGGAAAATCTGTCCATATCTTTTGTCTCCTTAACAGGTATGACCGCCGCGCACCGACATTCTTAATTATTTCACACGTTGGCATACCATACAATAGTTATATATGATTTATTATATCACAAATATACAAATATTACAAGTCCTTTTTGTGCAAATTTTTCTGCGTTATATACACTATCAGTTTAAAGAAAAAACTTGACTTTTTGAATAAAATTGTATATAATTAAAATGTGTATTTTTGCTGTTATAGTTAAAATATGCTTGAAAATCTTTACAAATCTAAAGGAGCCTCGGGAGGTATGAACAAAATGGCAAGCATTACCCTCGTTACAGGCGGAGCTGCAAGCGGAAAAAGCCGCTGGGCTATCTCATATTTCAGGACGTGCGACAATGTTCTTTACATGAATACAAGTCCCGAGATGCCGCAGGATACACTCCACCGCCTTGAGTATTCGACAAAGGAAAATGAAGTGGAATGGGAAGTCGTCAACGACGTCAAAGACCCCGTACCGCTGATCAAGGATCACAAGTTCTTCATTCTTGATGATCTCGGAAGCTACGTTTCGGCGCTCATGCGTGAGAAGTCCGCAGACATCAACAACATCACAAATGAAGAATATGAGGCAATACGTTCAGAGGCAGTTAAAAAAGTCATCGAATGTATGGATAAGGTTATGGAGATAAACGGCGCACTCGTTATCATCACCATAGAACCCGGCTTTTCGGTAATGCCGCTCAACAACGAGCAGACTTCATTCAGAAATATCATGGGCGCGGTCAACCAGCGTATCGCCAACACCGCACAGGAAGTTTATCTCTCCGTCAGCGGCATACAGTTCAGAATAAAGTAATTGCATTATTCAGTAATGAAAGGATAGGGAAAAAGCCATGACATTAGATCAGCTTATTAACTTTGCGAGAAGCAAGAATGCTTCCGACGTACATCTTACGGTAGGTGCGCCTACATCAATACGTATCAACGGTGACCTCAAAAAGTTCGATATGAAGGACGATGATACCAACAAGCTCATTCTCTCGATGCTTTCCGCAGATCAGGAAAAGCGCGTGGGCGAAGGCATTGATATCGACTTCGCGTTCACCTGCTCCACCGGCGGACGTCAGAGAGTTAACGTGTATCATCAGAACGGCGGAAAGCTCGCTGCCGCTATACGTCTGCTCAACGAGCACGTTCCTTCTTTCAAAGACATCATGCTCCCGCAGGCAGCTATTGACCTTACAAAGGAAATGAAGGGTCTTGTACTCGTTACCGGTCCTACCGGCTCGGGTAAGTCCACAACCCTCGCTACAATGGTTGACCAGATCAACAACGTCCGTCCCTGCCATATCCTCACTATCGAGGATCCTGTCGAGTACGTTTACGAGCCCAAGATCGCGACTATACATCAGCGTGAGATAGGCACCGACGTTTCCGACTTCAACACGGCGCTGCGCAGCGGTCTGCGTGAGAACCCGGACGTTATCCTCGTCGGAGAAATGCGTGACTTCGAGACTATCCGTCTCGCGATCACCGCCGCAGAAACAGGACATCTTGTATTCGGCACACTCCATACGACAGGTGCCGCTCAGACGGTAAACCGTATCATCGACGTATTCCCGTCCGAGGAGCAGAACCAGATCCGTATGCAGCTCTCGCAGAACCTCAGAGGCGTTATCTCTCAGAGCCTGCTGCCCTGCGCGAACGCAGAAAGAGGACGTGTTGCCGCGTTCGAGATCCTTATCAACAACGACGCGTGCGCGAACGATATCCGTACAGAAAAGACGCACCTCCTCGAACAGGTAATGGCTTCCAACACCTCGGCAGGTATGAGAACCATGAACGAGAGCCTGAAGAGACTTGCGCGTGACGGTGTTGTTACAAGAGAAATCGCTATGCAGTACAGCCCCGACAAGGACGAATTCAAGAAGATGCTGTAAGCCGGCACCTCAATTCTCCGAAGCGGAGGAACTATGTATTCCGATCATATCAACACCCGCCTTTCATACGAAAGGCGGGTAAAACTGATTTTTATGTGTTGTTTTCCGATACTTGCGGCCTTTATTCTGTTTGCGGCTACCGCGTATTCGGAAAACTATACCGAGCCGTCCGGCAGAACAAATATCCTCCGCACATCAGTTACGGAGGATAACTTTTCGGTAATAGAAGCCGCCGGCAACAAGATCGAGGCACGCGGCAAATACTCGTCGCTGAAGCTGCGGAAGATGTTCGTGAAGCATCTGGAGGATACCTCCGGCTCGTATTCCATGAACGCTCACAGCGACGGCTCATACGACGCGGCTCTGACACTCGCGCCGGAGACAGGCGCATATACCCTGATCCTGCAAATGGACAACGGGCTTGTTATGCAGTACCGCGTTTTCTACGGGAGCACCGGCTGGTATTTCCCGCTTAACGGCTACGAAAAGACCAACAGGGACGTGTTTGAGCACATCTATGATGCACCCGCAGCGGCAGCCGCGCTGTACCTGAGCGCATCGGCGAACGGCAGCGAGATAAGCACCGCGCTCGAACAGATAAAGGCAATAACGGACAGCATAACCGAAGGCATCGAGGACGACTACGAAAAAGCCCGCATAATATCCGAATTTGTCGCGGGAAGGATATACTACGACAATGACGCGAAGGAAACGAATGTCGATCTGAATACGGTTGCGCTGTACAACGTGCTCCGGACGGACAGGACAACCTGCGCGGGATTCGCGAACCTTTTCTGCGCTATGGCGGAGGCTGCCGGGATCGATGCGGTCAATATCAAGGGCGGTGTCATAACGGAGAATATGGCTTATGAGGAGCTGAACAAGGGCATTCAGAACCACGAGTTCTCCGCGTTCTACTATGAGAAGGAGTCGCGCTGGGTATGGGTAGATACCTGCTGGGACGGCAGCGGGACCTATGAGGACGGCAGGTTCAGCAACGAGATAAAGGTGCGCCCGATGTTCTTCGACATAACCGATGAGGCGTTCTCGCAAAGCCACCGAGCCGACAAGGCGGAAAGGCGGCGTTACTTTGACGCGGCACCGGAAACGGCATCGACAGGCTCTTCCGACGAAGATACAGGTGCGGAGGAAGAGAAGGAAGAGCAGCAGGACAAACCGGCAGCCGAAACACAAACAACAGAGCCCGCAAAAGCGGAGACCGCCGCCGATACGACAGAAACGCCGGAAACCAAGCCGGACGCTGTGACAAACGCCGACGGTACTGTGATCTGTGTAATTATTGCGATCCTCGGCGCGGGAGTCATCGCGGCGGGAGCAATACTGATAAAAATAATAATAAACGGAAGGAATAACCGAAATGGTAATAATCGAACTTGAAAACGGAAAGCAGATAAAGCTGGAGCTTTATCCCGACATCGCGCCGGAGACGGTTGCAAACTTTGAAAAGCTGATAAACAAAGGCTTTTACAACGGGCTTACATTCCACAGAGTAATTTACGGATTTATGATACAGGGCGGCTGCCCCCACGGCAACGGAACCGGCAACTCCGGCGAGCACATCAAGGGAGAATTTGCGGCGAACGGCTTTGAGAACAACCTGAAGCACACCCGAGGCGTTATCTCCATGGCGAGAGCCGCTGACCCCAACTCCGCGAGCTGCCAGTTCTTCATCATGCACAAGGACGCCCCGCACCTTGACGGCAGCTACGCAGCTTTCGGAAAGGTCATCGAAGGCATGGACGCGGTTGACGAGATCGCGGAGACCGAGACCGACTACTCCGACAAGCCGAAGACACCCGTGATAATGAAGAAGGTCTGGATAGAGGGCTGAGCCGTGGTAAACATCGGAAACGACTGGGACGAGCTGCTCAAGGGCGAGTTTGACAAGCCGTACTATATACAGCTCCGCGGATTTCTGAAAAGCGAGTATGGGAGCTTCACGATCTACCCGGATATGTATGATATCTTCAACGCGCTGCGGTTCACGCCGTACTCAAAGGTGAAAGCGGTCATACTCGGGCAGGACCCGTATCACGAGCCGGGACAGGCTCACGGGCTCGCGTTCTCGGTACGTCCGGGCATAGAGCCTCCGCCGTCGCTGAAAAATATCTACAAGGAGCTTAACGCCGATCTCGGCATACCGATCCCGCAGTCCGGCGATCTCACGAATTGGGCAAGGCAGGGTGTTCTGCTGCTCAACACGTCGCTGACCGTCCGCAAGGGACAGGCGAACAGCCACAAGGGCATGGGCTGGGAGGTATTCACAGACCGCGTGATAACGCTGCTCAACGAGCGCGAAAAGCCCGTGGTGCTCATTCTCTGGGGCGGCAACGCCAAAACGAAGGTGCCGCTCATCACCAACCCGCAGCACTTTATCCTCACCTCCCCCCACCCTTCCCCGCTCTCCGCACACTACGGCTTCTTCGGCTGCCACCATTTCTCGAAGTGCAACGCGTTTCTGGAAAGCAAAGGCATAGAACCGATAGACTGGCGCCTTTGACCACCGCCGACGCAGACAGCCACCGCTGACGCAGACAGCCACCGCTGACGCGGACGAGAGAAGGACTCTGTCCTTCTCTCGAGCTCTTATTCTGCACCGCTTTTTAGAAAAGCGGTGGGAAAACAGACAGCACTGAGCGGGTTTACATCATCTATGAGAGGTCTGAAATGAGAGAAAGTATTTTAACTATACCGATAAATGAAGTATTCGAGCCGAAAGAGGGTTGCCCGATATGCCGTATGAGAGATACCGTCGAGCAGCATATCTGTGAGTATATCATGGGGGCTGCGATGATGGAGCCCGATGTACGCATGGAAACAAACGAGCAGGGCTTCTGCCACACGCATTTTGAAATGCTCATGCAGCAGAACAACCGCCTCTCCCTCGCACTTATGCTCAACAGCTACCTCGAAAATGCGAGACATAATATATTTGAGAAGAAGAGTATATTTTTCTCAAAGAACGCAAAGGCGAAAAAGTCCGCGGAGATCGAGTGCTCCTGCTTCGTGTGCGGCAAGGTGCAGTGGGGCATAGACCACATGCTCGAAACGTTCTTCACGATGTATGTCAAGGACGGGCGCTTCAAAAATCTTTTCAAGGCGCAGGAATTTGTCTGTGTGCCGCATTACAATATGCTCAACGCAAAGGCGGAGGAAAAGCTGTCAAAGGGCGATCTTCCCGCATTCCGCAAGGATCTCGACGCGCTCGTGGAAGAGTATGTGAAGCAGCTTAATTCAGATGTGAACGACTTCTGCAACAGCTTCGACTACCGCAACGCCGGAAATCTGCATAAACCGGAAATGGAGCACGTCAGAAGCTCGATAGAACGCTCGGTGGAATTTCTGACGGGAAGAAAGCCGAGAGTTAAGTGACGCGTGCATGACTGCGGATATCAGTATTTTTTGGGGGCGAGGAATTGCTTGAAATAAATGACCTGCACAAGAGCTACAAGAAGTTCAAGGTGCTCGACGGTCTGTATATGAAGATAAACAAGGGCGACGTTTACGGCTTCCTCGGCAGAAACGGCTGCGGAAAGACCACGACGATGAATATTATCTGCAATATTATCCCGAAGGACGACGGAGAGATAATACTCGGCGAGGACGGCACCAACAAGATAAGGATAGGCTACCTGCCCGAAACGCCGTCGATGTATGACTACATGAACGGGTATGAGTATCTCGGATATATCGCGAACTGCATAAAGTTCGAGGGAGATACGAAAAAGCGTATCTCGGCGGCGCTTTCGCTCACCGGAATGACCGAGGACGCGAAAAGGCGTATAAAGGGCTATTCACGCGGAATGAACCAGCGTCTCGGCATTGCCGCCGCTATACTCAACAAGCCCGATATGCTGATACTCGACGAGCCTACCTCGGCGCTTGACCCCGAAGGCAGAGCGGAGGTAATGGGCATTATCCGCGCACTTTCCGATACGGGAACAACGATACTGCTCTGCACGCATATACTCACCGATGTCGAGCGCGTGGCAAACCGCGTCGGCATCCTGAACAACGGCAGACTTGCCGCGGAGGGCAGCATCGAGGAGATACTCGCGAGCTACGGGCTCGACAGCATAGAGATACAGCTGTCAAGACCTGACGAGCACGCCGAGGAAGTGCTCTGGAAATCGCAGTTTGCCCGAAAGATAGATATTATGGAAAAAACGGGACTTGTAATTGCCGAAGTCGATGACGCGGAGCGCGGTATGGCGGAAGCGATGAAGCTCCTGTCGGAGAACGGGATAAGCGTTTCAAGCGTGAAGATCTCGCGCCCGACGCTCGAACAGGTATATCTTAGTCTGGCAGGGGGGTATTGGCGTTGATAAGCGGACTGAAAAAAGAATTTCTGTTTTTTATGCGCGGCGGGAGATTTGCGATAGCGATAATCGTAATGATCGCGCTTGCCGTAATGTCACCGCTGATGTTCGGTATGATGGCGCAGATGATGGAGACAATGAAGGACGCGATGCCCACTGAGTCATATTCGGAGATAGCCGAGGAATTTACTTCCTTCTCCGCCGCAGATATCTCGATGTACAATGTCGAATATATTGCAAGCTACGGCGCGATAATAATGCTGTTCATTATGAAAGGCGCGGCAGGCGGCGAGCAGAAAAAGCGCGCTGTCATTATCCCGCAGTGCTCCGGACTTTCTCCCGAAAGATACGCATTGCCGAAGTATCTGCTCTATCCGTTCTCCGTATTTTTGATGGCATTTCTTGCAGTCCTTCTCGGTGCGTGGGCATCGGAAATGATATTCTCCGGCAGTCTTGACTGGAATATGATAATGCTGTCGGCTGTATGCTCCGGCATATTCCTCGCGTTTTCCACATCCATGCAGCTTTGCGTGGGTATATGTACCGGAATGCCGAATGTTGCGATAATAATTGTGCTCGCTCTGCAGATGTTCCTGCCGACGATACTCGGTCTTTTCCGCGTTGACCGCTTCAACCCGCTCGCACTGAGCTCGATAGCGCTCTCCGCTGCACGCGCCTCCGGCGAATCCACCAGCTCGCTTATGGCGGCGATAGAGACATCGTCCTCATCCACAAACGATCTGAGCACGCTTAATATCTCGGTAAGTCTCGGCTCCGCTATCGTGATATCTGTCCTGCTGTATTTCCTGACAATATTCACGCTTCACACCAAGGAAGTCCACAACGAAGGCAACGAGCCGGTGCTATAGCGCCTTCGCGCTTTCGTCCTTTTGGTGACCACTACCAATGCTTCCTGCATTGCTGAACTCAATGCCTCCTGCATTGAGGCTGGACCGCGGCGGGGAACGCCCCGTGGCGAATGACCTTAACACGGAAATTAACAAATCCTGCAACCAACAAAAAAACAGATGAAAGGAAAAGCCATGCCAATTATCTATAACGAAAAAGCGCGCGTGTTCAAGCTGGACACACCCGCTTCCACCTACGCGTTCCATATTACAGAAAGCAGGAATATCCTGCACCTCTACTACGGCTCAACCGTGCCGGAGACCGATCTCACCTACAATCTGCGCATACCGGACGGCGCACCGTTCATTCCCGCAACACACGACGCAATGGGACCGCACTCCTTCGACTGTGCGGCTATCGAATATTCGACAAGCGGCGTGGCGGATTTCCGCGAACCGTGCTTACAGGTGAAGGACAAGCTCGGCATGACTGCCTGCGAGATATATTACAAGGACTATAAGATATATAAAGGGAAGAATAAGCTCGAAGGATTGCCCGCAACATTTGCCAACAGCGACGATGAGGTGACCTCGCTTGATCTTATCTGTGAGGATCCGCACACCGGGCTTGAAATTATCCTGCAATACAGCGTTTTTGAGAACGTTGATATCATCACGCGCTCGGCAAAGGTCATAAACAAGGGCGCGGACGCGCTGGAGCTGCAAAGACTGCTGTCCTGCTGCGTTGAGCTCGACAGAATGGACTTCGATATGATAACGCTCGAAGGAACATGGGCGAGGGAACGCCATGTACAGCGCTTCCCGCTGCACTTCGGAAAGCAGTCCGTGGATTCCTGCCGCGGAGCCACCGGTCATCAGCACAGCAATTTCATCGCTGTCTGCGATCATACCGCTACCGAGGACTACGGCGAATGCTACGGCTTCGCGCTGTGCTGGTCAGGCTCGTATCTCGCGCTCGCGGAGGTCAATCAGTACGAGAAGACCCGCGTTGTCATGGGCGAGAACCCGTATGACTTCTCGTGGCATTTAGAGCCCGGCGAAGAGTTTCAGGCTCCCGAGGTCATCATATCATACTCGGCGGAGGGCATCGGCAAAATGTCCCGCAACTTCCACGACGTTATGCGTCACAACCTTATCCGCGGCAAGTGGAAGGATATCCGCAGACCTATACTCATCAACAACTGGGAAGCGACATATTTCGACTTCAACACGGACAAGCTGCTCGATATCGCACGCGAGGCGAAAAAAGCCGGCATAGAGATGCTGGTAATGGACGACGGCTGGTTCGGACACAGAAATGACGATCATTCCTCGCTCGGCGACTGGTTCGTGAACGAGGAGAAGATAAAGGGCGGTCTGAAATACCTTGTTGACGAGGTGAACAGGATCGGACTGAAATTCGGTATCTGGTTCGAGCCGGAAATGATAAGCCCCGACAGCGATCTTTACCGCGCTCACCCCGACTGGTGCCTGCACATAGAGGGTCGTCCGCGCACACAGGCCCGCTCGCAGCTCGTTCTCGACTTCTCCCGCAAGGAGATCCGCGACTACATCTACGGGCGCATGTATGAGATACTTTCGTCCGCGAATATCGAGTATGTCAAGTGGGATATGAACCGCCAGCTCTCCGAGGTAGGCAACGAGATACTCCCGCCCGAAAGACAGCGTGAGATATGGCACCGCTACGTTCTCGGCGTTTACGAGGTGCAGGAACGCCTGCTGACCGACTTCCCCGAGCTGCTGCTTGAGAACTGCGCGGGCGGCGGTTCGCGCTTTGACGCGGGAATGCTCTACTACTCGCCGCAGATATGGACGAGCGACGATACCGACGCGATCGAGCGCCTGAAAATACAGTACGGCACGTCGATGTGCTTCCCGTGCTCCTGCTTCGGCGCGCACGTCTCCGACAGCCCGAACCACTGCGTCGGCAGAATTACCCCGTTCAGAACGCGCGGTCATGTTGCAATGGTAGGCACGTTCGGCTACGAGCTTGACGTTACCCGTATCAGCGACGAGGACAAGGCTGCGATAAAGGAGCAGATCGCGGAATTTGAGAAGTACAATCCCCTTGTGCGGACAGGCGACTATTACCGCATCGGCAACCCGTTCGCAAATGACCGCTTCGACGCGTGGCAGTTCGTCTCGAAGGACAAGAGCGAGACTCTGCTCGAATATGTGACGGTTTTAAAGGAACCGAGCGTCTTTGAGCACCGCCTGCGCCTGAAAGGTCTCGACAAGTCGAAAAACTACCGCCACGAGGAGTCCGGCAAGGTCTTCTCCGGCGCGTTCCTCATGAATAACGGGTTCCATATACCCAATATGTGGGGAGATTTCCAGAGCTATATCGCGTATTTTAAGGAAGTATAAGATAACCCCGTGGGCTTACGGCTCACGGGGTATATTTTTTATAAAAATGTATTGCAATTTGCAACACAATGTGCTATAATATAATAAAAGACATCAAGGGGGACGGATAATTGAAAGTCGTACAGGACGGGATAACCTTTGAATGGGACGATAACAAGGAACAGATAAACAGGCAAAAGCATAAAATCAGCTTTACCGCTGCATTAAAAGTATTCAAAGATGAAAACAGAGTAGAAATCTTTGACAGCAAACACTCGGCAGATGAAGACAGATATCTTACAATCGGAATAGTAGACGGGAAGCTTATGATGATAACCGTTATCTACACCGAACGTAAGAACAATGTAAGGCTTATATCGGCAAGAAAAGCCACAAAAGAAGAAAGGGAGTTTTACTATGATAATTAGAAAAACATACGCAGATATGATGAAGCCGCTTACCGATGAAGAACTCGCGGAAATAGAGGCTTTAAAGGATATTGAGCCCGAGCCCGATGAGGACTCCCCGGCTTATTCTCTGGAAGAACTACGGGAAATGAAACGGATCACAGAAGAACGAAAAGCAGAACGAAACAAGCAGTCTGTCACCCTTCGCCTGTCGCCCGCAACGCTCGCTAAAGCCAGATCTCTCGGCAAAGGCTATACATCCATTCTGAGCCGTATCATCGAAAACGCGCTGAACGACCCCGAAACATTGAGAAACAGCTTGTGATGCCATATATAGATCGACCCCGTGAGTTCTGAGACTCACGGGGTTTGCTGTGCTATTGATTATTTTCCTTTAAGTTCATCGGGAAGCGAAAGCGCCATATCGCCATAGCAGATGTTTGAATATGTACCAGAGCCGCCTGTTACTGTATAAGTCCTGTTTGAATCTATGAAAGTATATGTTTTTTTAGCGAATTTTTCGACATATTTTACCAAACGATTTGTTTTCTTATTTATGGTTAAATAGATTGTTTTCAAGCCCGAATTTTTCCAATTTGGTTTAGCCGAAATGGTGTAATAATTATCGGATGTGCTTGATATTTTTACATCTTTCAAATGCGCAAGAGCATATTCCAGCTCTTTCTTATATGTTCCTTGTTCTTCTATATAATCGGAGTTTGTATAAGAAGTAAATGAGTTACTATTATATGCTTTCCTATAAATTTTTCCTTTATATGCGTAATGTGTCCACGCTTTTTCTAGTTCCGATGTACACATAATAATACCATAATCCATTTTTGAATCACTTACAAACATACCTGTCTTCTCTCTTGTTGCCATTTCCGAATAATTTGTTACACTTTCCCACGCAAAAGATATAGATGTACTGTTTTGCATTTCCTTCAATGCTTTAGCGACGATATCCTTTGCGCTCGCCGCACTGGTCGATACGCTTCCGAATACAAGTGATGTTACAGAAATAACACCGACAAGAAGCGTTGACAAAACTTTTTTAAATTTTTTCATAAAAATTCCTTTCCACGGCGCTTGTTTTTCCGCACAAACAAAAAATGCGCAGCAACAAGGCTGCGCACCGTAAAAATACAAACCTTGATTGCTGCGACACAAACCGAAACGATAAGTGCATTTCCATCTCACCGTGACGAAAAAGCCTGTATTTCTACTCAAAATAGAAATACACGGTGAGATAAACAAATATTCGGTTTATGTCGCAATTAAATAATACCATATTTCCCGTAAAATTGCAAGTCTTTGCGCAAATAAAAAACTGTCCCTTGACAGGGGACAGAAAAAGTGTTATAATATAAACAACAAGAGCAGCCGACAAACGGTCGCTCCCAAGATTTAGATTATAGAAATAACCGCGATCTATTGGAAGCAGAGGCGGTTATTTCTTTTTATTGTATATGTCTATTACAAGCTTGATTATGGCACAGATGAGTAGTCCCGTCTGCACAAATGCTTCGTATGTAAAAGTCATACGCAATCACTCCCTTCCGGGAGCGTGGATTGACCGCCTGCCATTTTTGGCTGCTCCTGTCGGGATCGCCACATTATACCGTTCCTGCAAACGAATGTGCTTTTCCTGACAGAATATTTATACACAGGAAATACCCTGCTGCACAAATAATACCATATTTCAAAAAAATTGTCAATAACCCACACTTTTGCAGCAAATCTATTTACAAATTGCAAAAACAGTGGTATAATATATAGGAATACAGTCCCGAATGGGGCAAAAATGCAAAAAGGAAGGCAAAATTATGGAAATCAAGATCACTAAAACCACAAATCCCAAGCAGAAGCCCGATCAGACAAAGCTCGGCTTCGGCAACTACTACACCGATCATATGTTCGTTATGAACTACGACGAGGGCGAGGGCTGGCATGACGCACGCATAGTTCCCTACGGACCCTTCGAGCTTGACCCCGCTTCTATGGTACTGCACTACGCACAGGAGTGCTTCGAGGGCATGAAGGCTTACCGCACCGCCGAGGGCAAGATACAGCTGTTCCGCCCCGAAAAGAACATGGCAAGAATGAACACCTCCTGCGAGCGTCTCTGCATACCCACTTTTGACGGCGACTTCGTTATCAAGGCTATCAAGGAGCTTGTAAAGATAGATCAGGACTGGATACCCACAGAGAAGGACACCTCCCTCTATATCCGTCCGTTCGTATTCGCGGT
>JAFPUE010000004.1 GCA_017395555.1 Ruminiclostridium sp.
CCGGGGTGCAGCTCGCGGTCGTTCTCAAATCTGTTTGCAATAACGTATTTGTCGGAAGCGGTATTTATTATAAAAACGTCCTTTTCGTCTGAACCGCCGCCGTATGATGCCAAATTCCACCAACCCTTGTACAGCACGTCAGGCGCGTCTTTCTTGATGATGTAGCATTCGCCGACACCGCAGTTGATATACGGCAAGATATACAGCTCGTCGGTCTCGGCAATGCCGCGCGGGAATATCCAGTTCTCGAACGTGAACATATCGTCGCGGTATGTGAGCAGTATGCCGTTGTCGTCGGAGCTGCCGCCGTCCTTTTCCCACTTGCCGTAGAAAGACTTCTCGAACAGCTCGGTTTCAAAGCCGCTTGTTATATCCGCGAGACGGAACGAGTAGGTCTCTCTGTAGGCGTAGTTTATGAGCTTTTGCTTGAAGGCTTCCCAAGCGTTAGGGTACATAGCGGCACCCTCGCCCGTGAAGGTCTTCTCATACATCGGAAGAGCCTTCCGCACGATAAAGGGGTCTATCCCGGCTGTCTCGTAGTCATCTATGGTGTGGTAATACAGCCACTGCGGATTGAACACATTCTCGCCGACAGCTATCGCGAGATCACTCAGAAAATAATGTGCAATGAGTCCTCTGTTGCCGCTCAGAAGTACCTCAATATTCTCGTCGGTGTACAGAAATTTGTCAAGATATGTCATATCTCCCTCGTTATTGCTGTATATTTCGTTTCTCTTTCGGATAAACTCACCCAGCTCGTCATTCGACAGCCCGAGAAGCTCCGCGTACCGCAGATCGTTATAGCTGTTTTCGATGTTGTAGGGTGTTTCCGCGATGTCAAACGCAATATCCGAGCTTGCGGGGAAGAAATGCCCGAGGTCTATATAAGACGCAGTATTGTCTCCGCCGAATTTATCCTGCCACATCAAATAAAAATCTGATAATCCCCACAGTGATTCCGTCGGTTTGAACGGCACCGGCATACTGTCGGTCTTTACCGAAAGGCGGTCAGTGATCTCCGCGCTCTCGGCGTATGCAGTCAGCTTCGCCTTGAACAACTCCCAAGACTTTTCGTCAAGGTCCTCACCGTTGTCCGTGCCGGTGAATGTCTTTTCAAAGAGCGGTATCTTCGCCGCTATCATCTGCGGTTCGATGCCTATCGCTGCGTAGTCCTCCGCTGTGTGGTAGTAGAGCCACTCCGGCGAGATAACGTAGTTGCTGCCGGTCAGCCATATCGAATAGTCGGAAATAAACAGGGCGATGATCTCCGCATCATTGCCGCTTTTCAGCGCGGTTATCTCCTCTTCGGAGAATATCTCATTGCGGCAGTTCATTATCGCGCCTTCGTTGCCGCGTTCCTCCGCTTGTTCGAGACTTTCCCGCCACCTTGCGTTGCGCTCTTCAAAATACTTGTCTATTTCTTCGGCGGTTATCCCGAACCACTTGATACCGCCAGCGACATTGTTGTTGTCGTCGAGCCTGTACGGCGTGCGTATGCTCATGCACCTTCTATCCCACTCGTCGTAATTCTCGCGTCCGCGGCAGTCCATTGCTGCGCCGACAGCCTTCGTTTTCCACTGGAATTCAAACTGCGCGTTGTCGGTGTCGTGCCATTCGGGGAAGGGTCTCGGCATGGAGGTGTCGGTTATCTGCCCGAAGGGGTCGGCAGTATCGGCATATTCTTGGAGCTTCGCGCTAAATGCCGCCCACGCTTCGTCGGTCAGTCCGAGTGTTTTGTATTTTTCCAGCATATCATTTATCATACGCGGAGTTATGCCTGCCGCTTTGTAATCTTCGGTAGTGTGGTAGTAGAGCCACCGAGGGCTGAAAACATATTCACCGACGGATATGCAATATTCGGTCTTGTTGTTTTCGGCAATTTTTTCTTTTGAGCCAAATGTGACGAAAATATCCTCCTGTACCATATTTGCAGGACTTTCAGACCAGTTCTCGTCCGCCATTTGACGTGCACGCCGCACATCGTTCGCGGTCAGTCCGGTATCCATTGCAAACCTATACCAATTCTGAGTATCATCTATCCTGTACCGCGTAATGTTTCCGGCTTGGTTATCAGCCAATTGTTCGGCTTTATATCCCGATATCACCTCCATTGCGCGTTCCTCTCCTACATACTTCTGCAAATAATCGTCTATCATGTAAAAATCGTTCTTCCACAAGTTATAAAATTCGTCGTGCCAGCCGTCAGTTCCGCCGTAATAAAACTCTGTAATTTCGGGCTGCGCGAAAGGCTCAGGCATATCCATATCGGAATAATACAAAAACGGGTCATATTTATCCGGCTCGGTTATCGTGCTGTCACTTGTAACAACCGGCTCACTTATGGTAGTTATAACTCCCGGTCTGTCCGGCTCTCTCACCGCGATCTTATCCCAGTTTATTATCAGCAGCACAGCCGCGCCGATGATAAGAAACGCCGCCGCTGCAACACCGAGCGAATGTGTAACCCAATATATAACGCGGTCTTTTTTGGTTATCTCGCCGCCGATCTCAGCCGGGTCAAATTCGGTCACAGTTCGGGTATCGCCGGACACATCATGCCTGCCGATGCGCGGCATAGCTTCTTCTATAAAACTGTCGTCAAGTCCGCCGAGTATATCCATTACAAGCTCTTCGCGTCTCATATCTCCATGCCCTCCTTTTCAAGATAACAGCGCAGCTTCTCCCGTATTCGCCGCAGTGTCACTGTGACATTTCCCTCAGTTGTGTGCAGCTCCTTTGCTATATCTCCGTATTTGCTGCAATAGAAATAGCGGCGGACGAACATGATACGCTTGTCCCTCGGGAGCGTTTGCAGAAAGCTCTCGACAGCTTTCAGTACCGCGTTTCTGTCAGCTATACTTTCCACATTCTCGGAAACCGGCAGAAACTCCGATATCTCATCGAAGCTTACCGTGTTGTAACCGTTCCTGTTTTTGACCGCATTACGTTTCTTGTAAATATCTATCGCAAGATTACGGACAATACGCATAACAAAAGACCCGAGCTTTGCCGGTCTTTGCGGCGGGATAACATTCCACACCTTCATATATGTATCGTTGACACATTCTTCGCTGTCCTCATGACTGCCGAGAATGCCGTATGCCGTGCTGCGGCAGGCACCGCCGTACTTTTTATCAGTCTCTGTTATCGCGTCCTCCGACCTTGTAAAGTACAGCTCAATTATCTTTTCGTCGTTCATTTCCGTCCCCCTGTCTGAACTTCTCTACATATAAAGACGAGAAAATATACCAAAACCTAACACTTTTTTCAAAATTTTTTCTGAAATTATTATAACGCAATTTTGCGGGGATTGCAACAGTCAAAATAAAGGACAGAGAAATGCTCTCTGTCCTTTTCGTTATCCTGTATCGGGATCAGTCGTAAAGTCCTGTTATTGCAGGCACGTCCGGCATAGCCTGCGACGCTATCTCATAATATGATTTGTGAAAGCTGCGGATTTCCGCATTTTTCCTGATAGCCTCGTGATACTTTTCATCGGCGGTGATGCGGATATAAACACGGGGCTTCTCGCCGCTGTCGTCCGCGATAAAGTCAAGTCGGTCTATCACATATTTTCCCTCGCCTTCATCGTTCCATACAGGGTGCAGAAAGTAATTCAAAGCGACCTTTCGTGCATTTGTCATTTTGAGGTCATAATCCCACTTGCATACGGTAACGCCCCACTCTTTGCCGATACCTTTTACCTCTATGACGCACGCGCCGAGATCGTAGTAAACGCTGTCGGTGCTGTACGGCATAAGGAACGGGTCGAACACGTCCGCGTTCGGAGTAACGCGAAGCTCTTCAAGCGGTGTCTTTTCCAGCTTTTTCCAGATTTCCGCGTTCTCGTCCGAAAGCTGTTCCAGTACGGTTTCAAGGCTTTCCGATGTTCCGTATGTCATATTGAACACCTTGTCGCCCACCGAAATATATTTGTGACTGTTCCAAAGCAGCGGATCTGTCATCTCAAACGTCCCGTCCGAACGGGTATGATAATACCGTATCGGTAGGTATGTCTCCCTCTCTTCTTCGGGTGTCAGAACCGTGTACATGGAAATATCTGCGCCCGCGCTCTGCATATAATCGTACAGCACAGATCTGTCCGCTTCATTCTCGATAACAGCCTCTACATAGTATCCGAATTTAACAAAATTTGTATCTCTGATATCGTGAACGAAAACTATGCTCATATTTCCGAACTTGTCAGGCTGTTCCTCCGCGGCTTTCCACAAAAGCTCGAATATGCGGCGCACACCATGCACGTTATCGCTGTAATTATATTTCGTATTCTGATCTGTCAGTTTTTGAAGTATGCGCACGCCCGTTCCCCATTCAACGTTGCCGACGGATATAATGAAATTGTCGGTAAGTCGATAGAACGTGACAGCCGTGTGCTCCTCATTCGTGAAATAGTCGTAAACTCTCGTTTTCGTAAGTGTTTTTTCAGCCTTTTCGGGAACGAATACATCGTCCTCACAGGCGGGCTTCATAGCGTTCCAAACACTGCTTACATCGGCGGGAGAAAGGCTGTACGAGGACAGCAGCTCGCTTACCCGTTTATATGGAATTGCGCCGAAATTCACATACTGATACAGGTCACTGCCGCAGACGACGATCATATTGTTACTGAAAACGGCACCCTCTCCAGCGGCGGGAAGCCTGTCGGACAGATACTTTTCCTGTATGGGTATCACCTTGTACTCTATGTGCTCGACTGTCTCCTCTGCGGGAACTTTTGCCTCTTCTGCAAGTCCGAATATCTCACATATCTTTGCCGCAGTTTCCGCGTCGGCGGTCTCAAACTCTTTCTTCGTTTCGTCAAAATGAACTATATACCCGATATCACTCTTGTCATAGCATCTCAGCACTGTTCTCATTTCATCGGCGCTTATAAAATGTATTGAATCCACGTCGTACTTTTCACCGGGGTGCTCCAGAGCAAAACTTATCATATCGTCCGTGTCATACAGCGTATACGTCCATTCTCCGCTGTCGTTCGTTTTATAAGCCAGTGACAGCCCTATCGACGCAGGAAGAAGATCGAACATCTCCGGGTACAGGCGTTTCAAACGGTCTGTTTCCGTTTCAAATTCAGGAATTTTATCGTCCCATATACTATCCTGAGTCGTCGAAGAAATGGAATCTGAAGGTCTGTCCGGCTCCTTGACCGCTATCTTATCCCAGTTCTGCCACAGCCATACTCCGCCGCCGACAATAAGAGCCAGCGCCGCCGCCATACCGAGCGCACGGGTTATCCAATATATCCGCAGGTCTTTCTTTGTTATCTTTGCTTCAGTTTCATATATCGCGGGAGCAACAATCCGAATACTCTCCCCTGCTCCGCTGTCATCGGGATAAGCGGGTGCGGCTTTTTCTATCAGGTCTTCCCCGATGTCTCCGAGAGCTTTTATAAGTCTGTCGGCTCTGTCGTTCATATCTGCACACCCTCCTTTTCCAGATATTCCCGCAGCTTTTCCCGCGTGCGGTGCAGTGACATTTTTACTTTGCTTTCGCCCAAGTGCATTTCGGCGGCTATCTCCGGTACTGTTCGCAAATACCAGTAGCGTTTCAGAAAGATCAGCTGCTTTTCACGGTCAAGAGATCGGAGAAACCTGTCAAGAAGTATGGAAAGC
>JAFPUE010000031.1 GCA_017395555.1 Ruminiclostridium sp.
CAGCAGCACGATGCTGCGGACGTTGTCACCAAAAACGCGCACGAAGCGCGTATAAAAGTGACAACAAAAGGATTGCGCGAATAAAAGCAGCCGTCAAGCCGCCTCCCGCCCGCCTCTCTTCGAGTCACCGGAGACACTCTGCTAATGGGTAGCACAGATTGGTGCCCTCAGAGTAGTCGGGCGGGAGGACTGTACGGAGAAGTCTCTGCTCCGCCGATTCGCGGCGGGTTCAGAGTTTTGCTTACTGAAAAAGTAAAACCTGTGCTGCGGAATGTTCTTCTCTATTATTGTAAAGGCTTATGAATAGTAAAAAATAAGAAATTATCAAAAGCCACTTGACAAATTGAAAAAGCCGTGGTATGATATGTTATACAAATCATACTTTTAGGAGATGTTACCATGGGGATACCAAAAGGAAAATACGTCTGGACAGCTACTGTCGGCGAAAAAGGACAGATCGTCATACCAAAACAGGCACGGGTGATATTCGGCATAAAGCCGGGCGATACGCTTATACTTCTCGGCGACGATAACCGCGGTATCGCTATACCGCCAAAAAACACTTTCAATCACCTTTTCGATGTTGCTATGCCGTCGGAGGAGGAAGACAAATGAAAAGGATCGCTATTTTCTGTATTCCCGCACACGGGCATACAAACCCGATACTCCCCGTTGCAAAGGAGCTTGTCTCGCGGGGAGATGCGGTGCGCTTTTATTCATTTGACGAATTTAAGGAGAAAATAGTCCCTACCGGCGCGGAATACATTTCCTGTGACCGTTTTCTTCCCGAGCTGAATAAGCAGCAGGAGGAGAACCTGAAAAACGTCTCGACTACCGAGATGTCAATTCAGGATATCCGCATAACTATCGGCATGACCGACTTTCTTGACAGCGAGTACAAGTCGTTCAGGCCCGATGTGGTGTACTCCGACTCCGCCTGCTTCTGGGGCAAGCTCAGCGCGTGGAAATACCACGTTCCGCTTGTTGTATCGACAAGCACATTCGCGTTCAATCAGATGTCGTCGCAGTACATGAAAAACAGCCCCAAAGAAATAATGGGGCTGATAGCCGGACTGCCTAAGGTGCAGAAGGAGTTCCGTAAGCTGAAGGACCACGGCTATGAGGCGAAGGGCTTTCTTTCCCTTGTGCAGAGCGACAATTCCACGGATTCCGTCGTTTACACTTCGAAGAGGTTTCAGCCGTACTCGGAGAGCTTTTCCGATCGTTACGCCTTTGTGGGACCCTCGGTGTTCTCCGACAAGCAGCCGGATAAGCAGCCGCGTCCGCTCGTTTACATCTCAATGGGGACTGTCATAAATGACCGCCCGGACTTCTATAACAAATGTATCGAAGCGCTGAAAAATGAAGCGGTAGATGTCATCATTTCCTGCGGTAAGGCGGTAGATCAGAGCCGCCTCGGTGTGCTGCCCGATAATGTGAAGGTGTTTCCTTATGTCGATCAGCTCGATGTTCTGTCAAGGACGAGCGTTTTTATCACGCACTGCGGCATGAACAGCGTCTCCGAGAGCCTGTATATGGCTGCGCCTATGGTACTGTATCCGCAGACGAACGAGCAGCAGGCAGTCGCAAGGCGTGTGACCGATATCGGCGCGGGTGAAATGCTCGGGGACGATTCCGCAGAGGGCATACGGGCAGCGGTATTGAAGATACTCGGCGACAATGCTTACGCAAAAGCGGCGGAGGAATGCTGCAAGGACTTTAGGAGCTGTTCGGGCGCAAAGGGCGCGGCAGATCACATTGAGAACGCGCCTAATCCCACGGACGGCAAAGACGTGATAAAATCGCTGAACAAGGCGGTGATAACGGAGCAGATACTTTACAATGTTATAGTTATAGCTATTGCTGCCGCGAATATCCTGTTCCGGTTCGTCGATATCAAATTCCTGTGGATATACATTGTGGCGGTGGTCCTGCTGTCCGAGCCGATAAAGGGACTGTTTCAGAAAATATGGTACAAAAGCCTGACAAAACAATAACAATAAGCCGGTAAATACGCACTTTCTGCGTATTTACCGGCTTTTGTATCACAATATATCTTCGATCAAAGTGCGCAGAGCTTTCTCACTCATACGTCCCGTGTCATTGTAAACGAGGTTGCCCCGTGCATCAAAGGCGAGTGTGAGCGGGATATATCCCGTCCCGTAAACATTGTATGCGCTGTCGTACCAGTCATAGTACACGGGGAAGGTATATCTGCCTTTACTGATATAATCCTTCGCATTTTCGAGACCTTGCTTGTTTTCGCTGTTGATCATCATGAACTGCACCCGGCTGCCGTATTCTTTGTACATTTTCTCGAACACGGGGAGCTCATTTGTGCAGGCGGGACACCATGTCGCCCACATATTGACGATTATCGGTTTTCCCTGATAGTCAGCCATGTGAACTTTTTTGCCGCTCTCTTCATAGACGGTGAAGTCGCCGGGAGCAAGCTCCTCCTCCTTATTGACGAATGCTATGACTATTCCCGCAAGCACTGCGGCTGCAGCTATTCCCGCGAGTACAACTATACCTTTCATTATGAGCCCTCCTGTATGCGGCCGGGTGACAAGTGGTTCGTTAATATAACATATATATTATAGCAGATTTTCCGGAAAAAAGTCAAGATATCTGACCCGATTATGACAGTTATGTGACAATTGTGAAATGTATGTCAAAATTAGCACTCTCCTATTGACAGTGCTAAATGTTTGTGATATACTATGGTCAGAACAAAGGAAAAGGGCAAAAAAGAATAAATACCCGCCCGAGTTCCATAATAATTACGGCCTTATGGCGTTGAAAGGAGTTTTGACTTATGTTTGTACCCGAAGTATTCAGAAGAAATGTGTTTGACGACTTTTTCGATTTTCCGGCAATGCCCGCGCGTCAGCAGACCGCGTCGATCATGAAGACCGACGTAAGGGAGCACGAACACGGCTACGAGCTTGATGTCGATCTCCCGGGCATAAAGAAGGAGGACGTCAAGGTAAAGCTCGATGACGGTTACCTCACTATCACCGCCACCTCCGCACAGAACAACGACGAAAAGGACAAGAAGGGCAACTATATCCGCCGCGAACGTTTCAGCGGCTCGTACAGCAGGAGCTTCTATGTAGGCGACGAGGTCAAGGAAACGGATATCAAGGCGAAATACGATAACGGCGTGCTGCAGCTTTCGATCCCGAAGATCGAAGCAAAGCCCAAAAAGCCCGAAATCAAGTATATCGCAATAGAGTAAAGTCCCTGCTATACCGTCTGCGCTTACGCGCTTGTCCTCCCGGACAGGGCTGGGGCTATGCGCCCCCGTCCCGCACCGGCGCAGCGCCGGATCCGACTCCCGTAACACGGAGACAACAGAGTTTCATCACAGATTGACAGAACCGCTGAATGTGATCGCATCCGGCGGTTTTTTCCTGTGCAATACTCCGAAATCTGTCTGCCCGTTGATGAGAACCGAGCGGCAGAGACGGTCTGTAAATCATAGCTGAGGCTGTCATTGCGCCGTTGCCTGCGCAAATGTGAGTTAAAACCTGACTCATGCGGAGAAATGTCGGCGCGGGCTTCCGCGCTTGACAAATTACAAAAAATATTGTATAATGTATGGGAATATCTGAAAAAGGATAAAGGAGATAATCAAATGGGTCTTTTCAGCAAGCTTTTCGGCACATACTCCGAAAAGGAACTAAAGAGAATAGACGGAACAAAGCAGGCTGTGCTTGACCGCGAGCCCATGTATCAGGCAATGTCCGACAAGGAGCTCAAAGGACAGACAGCTATACTCAAGGACAGGCTCGCAAAAGGCGAGACGCTCGACGATATACTCCCGGACGCTTTCGCGGTGCTCCGTGAGGCTATGTACAGAGTTATCGGCATCAAGCCGTACCCCGTACAGGTCATCGGCGGTATCGTGCTGCATCAGGGACGTATCGCGGAAATGAAGACCGGTGAAGGTAAAACCTACGTTGCCGCTCTGCCGTCATACCTGAACGCGCTCACCGGCAAGGGTGTCCATGTCGTTACCGTAAACGACTACCTCGCAAAGCGTGACTCCGATCTTATCGGACGCGTACACAGGTTCCTCGGTCTTACGGTAGGTCTTATCGTCCACGAAAAGGACAACGATCAGAGACGTGAAGCGTACTCCTGCGATATAACCTACGGTACCAATAACGAATACGGCTTTGACTACCTGCGTGACAATATGTGCATACGCAAGGAAGACAAGGTCCAGCGTGAAATGAACTTTGCTATCGTCGATGAGGTTGACTCGATACTCATAGATGAGGCAAGAACTCCGCTTATCATATCCGGACGCGGCGACAAGCCCACCGATCTGTACGAAAAGGCGGACAAATTCGCAAGAACGCTCACTTCGTACAAGGTTGTCGAGGTTGACGCAAAGGAAGAGCAGGACGATCTTACCGCCGACTACATCATCGACGAGAAGGCAAAGACCGCTACACTTCTCCCGAACGGCGTCAAGAAGGCGGAGAAGTTCTTCGGCATCGAGAACCTCATGGATCCGGACAACCTCACCATACTGCACCATGTAAATCAGGCTATCAAGGCGCACGGCTGTATGCACCTCGATATCGAGTACGTAGTTAAGGACGGCGAGATCGTTATCGTTGACGAGTTCACCGGCCGTCTGATGTTCGGCCGCCGCTTCAACGAGGGTCTGCATCAGGCTATCGAGGCAAAGGAAGGCATAAAGGTAAAGCACGAGAGCAAGACGCTCGCGACGATCACCTTCCAGAATTTCTTCAGACTGTACAGCAAGCTCTCCGGCATGACCGGTACGGCTATGACCGAGGAAGCCGAGTTCAGAGGAATATACAACCTCGACGTTATCGAGATACCCACCAACAAGCCCGTTATCCGTATAGACAGGCAGGATCAGGTATATAAGAACGAGCACGGCAAGTTCGTTGCCGCAATCGAGCAGATAAAGGAATGTCACGAAAAGGGACAGCCGGTGCTTGTCGGCACTATCTCTATCGAGAAGTCGGAAGTGCTGTCGAAGATGCTCAAAAAGACAGGCATCAAGCACGAAGTCCTCAACGCGAAGAACCACGAGCGCGAGGCTGAGATCGTAGCACAGGCGGGCAAGAAGGGTGCCGTTACTATCGCCACGAACATGGCGGGACGCGGTACCGATATCATGCTCGGCGGTAACGCCGAATATCTTGCAAAGGCGGAAATGCGCAGACAGGGCGTTCCGGACGAGCTCATAAACGAAGCTACCGGCTTCGCGGAGACAGACGACGAGGAGATCCTCGCTGCAAGAAAGCAGTATATGGATCTGAACGAGAAGTACAGAAAGCAGATAGCTCCCGAGGCGGAGGAAGTCCGCAATGCGGGCGGTCTGTTCATTCTCGGTACCGAGCGCCACGAGTCGAGACGTATCGACAACCAGCTCCGCGGACGTGCGGGACGTCAGGGTGACCCGGGCGAGAGCTGCTTCTTCGTATCGCTGGAGGACGATCTCATGCGTTTGTTCGGCGGCGACAGAGTCCAGGCGGTAATGGAGACGCTCAAGATCGAGGAGGATATCCCGATCGAGAACTCTATCCTTACCAAGACGATAGAATCCTCGCAGCGCAAGATAGAAGGCAGAAACTACTCGATAAGAAAGAACGTTCTCGACTTCGACGACGTTATGTCGCAGCAGAGAATGACGATATACACGCAGCGCGCGAAGGTGCTTGACGGCGACGATATCAGCGACAGCATCAAGTCCATGATAAATGACAGCATAAAGGAAAATGTCGATATGTTCTGTCAGGGCGACATCGCGGACAACTGGAACATCACCGGTCTGCGTGAGCATTACGCCGGCGTTCTCACAATGCCCGACGATCTCACCTACACCGCCGAGGAGCTCAACGAGGTCAAGAAATCCGATATCATCGAGATGCTGACCGAGCGCGCGGAGGCTATCTACGCCGCGAAGGAAGCGGAGTACGGCTCCGAGGTAATGAGAGAGCTCGAACGCGTTATCCTGCTCCGCAACGTCGATCAGAAGTGGATGGATCACATCGACGCTATGGACGAGCTCAAACGCGGTATCTATCTGCGCTCCATGGGTCAGAAGGATCCGGTTGTAGAGTACCGTTTCGAGGGCTTCGCGATGTTCGACGAAATGATCGCGTCTATCAGAGAGGATACAGCCCGTCTCCTGCTCACCGCAAGGATCGCGCCCAACAGACAGCCTCCGAGAAGAGTGCAGGTAATGCGCCCGTCCATGCCGCAGGGTACCGTAAGAAAGAACGAGCCCAAGCAGAAGCGCGAATACGGCAAGCCCGGTGCGCCGAAGGAGAGCAAGTCAGATAATTAATTGTGAGCGGCGCTGACGCGCGTGTCCTACGCGGACGGCGCCAGCCTACGCGGCTGGACCGCGGCGGGGAACGCCCCGCAGCGTTATCTTTTGAAAGTGATAATCCCCCGTCTTTATGGCGGGGGAATATTATACGGAAACAGTGAAAGGAACATCAATATGGCTATCGTAAGCGAAGTAAGAAAAGAACTGACCAAGCACATCATCCCGTTCTGGGATAAGCTGCGTGATGACAAAAACGGCGGATTTTACGGATTTATGGACTATGACCTGAACCTTGACAAGAACGCGGAAAAAGGCGTTATCCTCCATTCCCGCATACTGTGGTTCTACTCGAACTGCTACCTCGTGCTCGGAGATGACAAGTGCCTCGAAAACGCGAGACACTGCTTCGAGTTCATGAGAAAATATTGTGTTGATACCGTAAACGGCGGCGTTTACTGGCTCATGAACGCGGACGGCTCCGTAAGCGACAGCATGAAGCACACCTACTGTCAGGCGTTCTTTATATACGCGCTCGCAAGCTACTACGACGCTTCAAAGGACGGCAACGCGCTGAAACTTGCGTTGGAGCTTTTCGAGACGGTAGAGAAGAACTGCACCGACGAGATAGCGTATCTTGAAGCGATGTCCGCGGACTGGAAGCTCATACCGAACGATGCGCTCTCCGAAAACGGACTTATGGCGGACAAGACCATGAATACGACGCTGCACCTGCTCGAAGCATATACCGAGCTGTACCGCGTCAGCAGCGACGAACGTGTGCTCAACAGGCTGAAATTCCAGATAAGGATATTCCTTGACAAGATATATTACAGACCGGAGCACAGACTGCTTGTATTCTTTGACCGCGAGATGAACGTTATCGGAGATATCCATTCCTACGGTCACGACATTGAGGCAACATGGCTCATAGACCGCGCGTGTGAGGTTATCGGAGACGATGCGCTCACAGCGGAGGTTCGTGAAATGAACGAGGCAGTTGTCAGGAAAATAGCGGATATCGCGTTCGAAAACGGCGCTCTCAACAACGAGCGTGACAAGGACAAGATAAACAAAATACACGTCTGGTGGGTGCAGGCGGAAGGCGTTGTGGGATTTCTCAACGCGTATCAGAAGTACGGCGAAAAGCGGTATCTCGATATCGCGAACGCGCTCTGGGACAACATCAAGTCCGAGATCATCGACAAACGCGAGGGCGGCGAGTGGTACTCGCAGATACTCGAAAACGGCGAGCCGGACAGCGCAAAAGCAACGGTTGACCCGTGGAAATGCCCGTATCACAACGGCAGAATGTGCCTTGAAGTAATGAAGAGAAGCTGAGATCTCCAAATAAAAAAAGCCCCGACACCTTGTCGGTACTGATATAACCATAGTTTGACATAGCAGTAAATGACATAATACGCCCACTGCACCTGTCCGTTGAAGAAAATAACCGCGTATTCGCTGCCGGGCGTCCCCGGTTCCGTAGCTTGGCATAGAAGCAAATGACATAATACGCCCACTGCACCTGTCCGTTGAAGAAAATAACCGCGTATTCGCTGCCGGGCGTCCCCGGTTCCGTAGCTTGGCATAGCAGTAAATGACATAATACGCCCACTGCACCTGTCCGTTGAAGAAAATAACCGCGTATTCGCTGCCGGGCGTCCCCGGCTTGAAAGAACCCTCGCCACTTTTGCGGCGGGGGTTCATATATAAGTATTATTTTTGGCTGCTGTCCTGAAGCTCACGATTTTTCACCTCCTGAATTTTTTCGGGCTTCTTTGCGGCATCCTTGCCTGTGCTATTTACTATATTATCGGCAGAAAATGCCAAAACTTTAGCGGCGTTCTGAACAAATATGCGGTTACAGTTTTGTTACATTTTCCGAGCGGGCAAAAAATAACCCGCTTACAGTTTTCTGTAAGCGGATCGTCAGCGCGGAATGCGCGCACGCTTATTCAGCCTTGGGAGCTCCTACGGGGCAGGTGTCTGCACAAGCGCCGCAGTCGATGCACTTGGAAGCGTCGATAGTGTAAGCATCACCTGCTGTGATAGCCTCAACGGGGCAACCGTCAGCACAAGCGCCGCAAGCGATACATTCTTCAGCTGTGATCTTGTAAGCCATAAGTAAAGTTCCTCCTTTATGTTTTCGGATTATCCGATCGACGGCTCTATGACCGTCTGCCAATATTATAACAAACTTACCCAAAAAAATCAAGAGTTTTTGTCAAAATCTATGCAGTTTGCCTCCGCTAACTTTTTTCTTGCCCTATTAATTTGACAATGAAACATTAGCTTGCAAAGGTGAGGACAAAACAAAACAATATTCGACAAAATACTTGAAATTCTTCCCACATTATATTATAATAGGAATACTATCACGACAAAACGAGGAAGTTATGAGAAAAAAATACGGATTTACAGCCGCCCTGCTCGTTTCGGCGCTGTTGTGCGGCTGCAGCGATATCTCCGGCGGCGTTGAGGACACCTTTGTGCATACGGAAGCAACCACACCCACCGAGGAGCCCGACGTTATTGCTGTTATCGCGACAGAAGAAGAGCCGAAGCCGGAGATAAAGCCGGCGCGTACATACACCGATGAAGAGATCGCCGCTTTTCATGACCGTATCGAAGAGATACGCGAGGAATGTTGGGTTTACGGAATGAGCGTCGCTGTGTTCGATAACGGTAATGTCATCTACGCCGACGGGTTCGGGCTTGCCGACAAGGAGAACGAGATCCCCTGCACCGCCGACACGATCTTCCGCGCGGCGAGCGTCTCAAAGACGATATCGACTGTGCTGCTCATGCAGCTCTGCGACAAAGGTATGATCTCACCGGAGAGTGACCTTGAAGAGCTGACCGGGCTGCCGTTCAACAGCGAGTATGCCGGCGGCAGAGTAAAGCTCTGGCATCTGCTTACCCACACCGCGGGAATAACCGACACCAACACGTTTGAGCTTGGTATTTCGCAGCGATACAAGACCGAGACGGTACTCAAAACGGCGCTGATCGGCACAAAGCCCGGCGAGGTTTACAATTATACGAATTTCGGAGCCGGACTTGTTGGCACGTTGATCGAGCTGCTCACGGGAGAATATTTTCAGGACTACGCCGACAGCAATATGTTCAAGCCGCTCGGAATGGACGCGGGTTACGCGGGCGACTTCATTGAGCACAAGGATAACTGCGCGAAGATCTACGACTATGACGGGGAGATATACAACCCGGCAACATGGGGACGAACGGCGCATTACTACGAGTCCTTCGGGCTTGGAAACTCCTATTTGCAGGCACAGAGCGAGCTGCTTATAACCGCGCCCGATCTTGCAAGGCTCGGCACGGCGCTTGCCGGAGACGGAACCGTACCGGAATGCGGGAATGTCAGCATAATCTCCCCGGCATCGCTTGACGAGATGCACAAAAAGCGCATAAGCACGGACAAGTTCGACATGGGGCTGAACGTGCGCATTTACGACGGTACGCTCGTTCCGGGGCGCGTCATGTACGGTCACACCGGCAACGCGCTCGGTGCCATAACCGGCATATTCTATGACCGCACCGATCATACAGGTATCGCCATACTCTCCAACCGCTGCAATTATTACGTTGACGACACCACCGGTGTCTATAAGATGCTTTATCTGTCCGTAAATGAAGCGTATAAGACGTTCTTCGGCGCCGAAGCCGGCGCGGGCGACTGATGTATTTCAGAGATACATCAGCGGGTCGCTCACCGAGAAATGAATGAGGGTTGGCGATGACTCCATTAAGAACTGAAAAACAGCTTGCCGTGAAAATACACTGCAAGCTGTATTTTATGTGCTTAAATTAATACGAGACAACGTCGCCCTCTGTCAGTCCGCTCAATATGACAGTCATACCGCCTACGGACTTGCCGGCTTCGACGGGGACACGGATACGGCTTCCGTCACTGTCAAGGTAGCAGTATGTGCTGCCGGAGTAGGTCAGCACGGCTTTGTCGGGTACGCAGAGCGCGTCCGGTTCATTGAATGTCTTTACTACCACTGTCGCCCAGCCCGCGGAGACAATGCTTCCTGCTTCCTCGTTCGCACGTTCGAGCTCGCCCTCGTCGAGCGCTATGACCACACCGTTTATGCCGCCTTTTGCACGGAAATCCGGCATCATTACCACTCTGCCGGTGAAATCGCTGTTTGTGCCGAATTTAAGCGTGACCTGCCTGCCGAGAGCAAACGCGTCGGTGTTGCCCTTTACGACAACATACACCTCGCTGCGATCGGCTATCGAGCATATCTGCGTTCCGGCTTCCATTGCCGTTCCCGCTTCCCAGAATTTGGAATCCCACACAACGCAGTCATACGGTGCTTTCACGGTATAGCAGTCGATCTTGTACTGTATAAGTTCGAGCTTTTCGGCTTCGATCTCATACTCGGCTTTCGCAAGCGCACTGCCTGAGGACTGATAACGCGCGTAGGCGCTGTCAGTGAGTATTTTCTGATTCTGATAATCATAATCGAGTCCGGAAGAATCGAACACTGCTATTACGTCGCCTTTTTGCAGCACATCGCCCTTCTTGACATTATACGAAAGTATATTCGCATCGGCAGGAACAAGTATTGCCTCGGCATAGGGGTAAGACACCTCCGCGCCTATCGTCGAATACTCGTAAACGCTCATGCGCTGTGCTGCGGCTGTGGTGTAGCTGCCCATTGCGTTACCGTCGAGTATCGGTATTTTTATTTCCGCGGCAGCTTCGTTTTTCGAGCAGCCGCCCGAAAGCAGCAAAGCCGCGGCAAGTATTATTAACATTATACTGCGTTTCATAATGCCTCTTTCGGTCTTTTTCAATCTATATCTGATTGTGGAGTTTCTGTAACGGAGTCTTCGCCAAGCGGCGGACGCGCCGCTCCGATTCCGTAGCGGCATTCTTCTAATGACGGGTGCAGCCCTGCACGATGCAGTGGTAGTTGTTGCCAAAAGTGCGCACGGAAGCGCACATAAAAAGCGACAACGACACCTCGGTTAGCTATTCTCTGCTATTTCAGCAACGGAGTTATCGCCAAGCGGCGGACGCGCCGCTCCGAATCCGTAGCGACATTCTTCTAATGGCGAGTACAGCACCTCGGTTAGCTATTCTCTGCTATTTCAGCAACGGAGTTATCGCCAACCCCACTGCGTTTCAGTCAAGAGCTGCCCGTAGAAGAAAACTCTGAAATACTGCATTAATTTAGGGTGTCCAGCACCCTTTTTTAAAGGGGGCTGGCGGGGGGTTGGGGGGCGGAGCCCCCTCTCCGAAATCTCTCAAAAAATCTCTCAAAAGCTCTCTCATCTATGTCTGCCGCCGCCGCCGTGATGACCGCCGCTGTGGGAACGGTGGACGGAGCTGTGGTGGTGACCGCCGCTGTGGTGGCTGCCGGATGAGCTGCTGCGCGGGGTGTAGGTCGTGTGGACGGTGCGTCCGACGTAAACGTCGGAATGATTGTCAAAGACAAGCGAGTTATCCAGTATATAATTGCGCGTTCCGGGCTTCTGCACCTTGTACTGCGCGCCGCGGATCTTGTAGGCGGAGGTGCCGAAGATAAGCACAAAAATGCCGCCGAACAGCATCCCCCTCATAATCTCCGTAGGGCTTATGCGTATTGCAGTCTCGCCGGCGAAGATGTAATGATCGTCATTCGCCTTGCCCATGTCGTAATACTTATCGACATAGCAGACAAACGAATATGCAGCCTGCGCGAAGTTCTCCTCTTTCAGATGATCCCATATCCTATCGAAGATCGTGTCTATTCTGTTGTCGCTGAAATAGTTTATGCAGACTCCGCTCGTGGATATATAATCATACTTGGTGTCGCAGTTTATCAGGAACAATATTCCGTCGGTGTCGATACCGCACAGCTCCTCATACTTGTCGTCCGCGTACTCAACGACGTGTGCGTCGGTCTTGGGGGTGCCGATGTTGTCCGTCGCAACTATCACTATGTTGAATCCCGTCTTGTCGGCAACCTCGCGCGCCTTATCCTTTATCTCCTTTTCGTTGACGTCGTTTATAGCATCACATTCGTCGATAAGATATACCGAAGGCGAGGAGTCGGCGAAAGCGGGTATGCAGAAGATCGTTACGCTTACGATCAGGACGGTGAGAAATGCTAAAAATCTTTTCTTCATCATAGCACCCCCATATATGTAAGCAGCGCGTAGATCACGGCAAATATTATCGCGGGGATACCGAACGAGAAAAGCGCCAGCTTCGGCTTGTTGAGCGGCAGAAGCCCGCCGAATTTGCCGGTCTGCCCGTTCATTGCGAAATAATAAAGCTTATCCTTGTAGAAGTAGGTAAGGAACCACATCGGCATCATTGCCTGCTTCCAGTTTATGTTCGTTATGCGGAAATCCTTCGATGTCACATTTATGCGGTTGTAGCCGATAATGCTGCTCTTGAACACCTCCTCCGAGGTCTCGCATACACGGCCGTTTATACGCGGGAGCACTTTGTCCTTTTCCACATCATAGCGCTGTGCGTTGTGGCCGGACAGATACGACATATTAAACTCTGTGAGATCGTTGTAGTCGAACGGCTCTATACTGTCCATGAGAGCATCATCGGCACGGGAAGAAGCGTCGGCGGGGACCCTGCGGTAAACAACGCTGCCGTCACGAACGGCAATGCTGTGATCCTCGGTGGTGTAGGTATAGTCACCCTTGCGCACAACCGACACGGTCTTGTAGCAGTCCGCGGTCATCTTGCCCTCGACACAGCAGTCAGCGAGCCAGAACGGTATGTAGATACCCTGTATCTTGTTGAGCGACTCGGCGCTGCCGAAGCCCTTCGCGAGGAAGAACTTCTTCGGCTTGACCCACTCGTTGAACTGCATTATCGCCTCACCGCGCGATTTCTTGAACGGGATTATGAGATCCGGGCGGAATTCTCCCGACAGCCTTCCCGAAAGCACAGCAGGGCTGTGGCAGTAGTAACACTCGGCAGTCGCGGAGACCTCCGAGTCCGTGAATATTGCCGCGCCGCAGCTCGGGCACATATACAGCCTGCTCTCGTCGCCGAACTGCCTGCGTTTTTCCTCGATATTCGGGTCATCTTCGGTGATGAAAGCCTCCTGCGTTCCCTCGTGGAGCGGCGCATCGAGCATATCGGCGTTGAAATGCGAACCGCAGTATATGCAGTGAAAATCCTTCGATTCCGCGGAATAGGTAAGTCCGGCACCGCAGGACGGGCATTTGTACGCAACTGTTCCGTTATCCATGTCTCTCTCCGTTGTTATCAGTCTATAATGTTTCTCTTGGTAATCTCTTTGTAGAAGCTGAAATTGACTTTTTTCAGCATATCTATAATAGCGGTCTCGATCTCGTGTTCAAGACCTATGCTCTTTATCTTTCTGTCTATGACGCTTTCCGTGTATGTATCGCCGTGCTTCTGTACTGCACGGTACGGGCGGTAAAGAATCCCGGATTCTATATCACACACCGACGCTGTGACCTCTCCGTCGGTATCGAGCATTCTCGCAAGTCCCGCAGGTATCACGGAGAACAGCTCGGTGAATATGAAGCTCGCGACACACAGCGCCTTTATAACGTCCTTATGCAGAACGGTGCGCCGCATGATATGCAAGCTGATTATGTACTGTTCAAGCGCGGTGAAGTAGTATCCCCTGCCGAACGAGAGCGTCAGCATATCGACTCCGGCGAACTGCGCAAAAATAGCGTCGGAAGCGCCGGTCATCATCGTATTCAGCGGGCATATATCCACAGGCAGGAACAGGTTGCTTCTGCACCATTTCACAAGCGTGTCGATATTGTCGCCGAAAAGCCCCGTTATGCGCACAGCCGATACCCTGCGAATGAAGCTGAAGCTGTGCAGGAACAGCAGTATCGCGGGTGCGCTGTACTCGTCGGCATTTATCTCGACTATCACGGGCTGCTCCTCCGGCAGGCTCTCTATCAGGCTCGCATAGCAGAACGGCACAACGGCATACGCAAAGCGGGTGCCGAAGCAGTAGCCGCAATCGTAGGCGTTGCGTATGCTCAGCATATATTTGTCGGAGTAGTCGTCAAGCGCCATAAGAGCGGCGGTCTGCGAATTTATCTCCATATAGTCCGCGCCGCAGGAGAATACCGCGTTCGCGTAGGCTTTGAGCGCCGACGCAGTGGTGTGCTCCTCGTCGTATTTCATATATGACAGCGTCCTGTCGGTGACGGCAGTCTTCAATTATCCATTTCCCCTTTTTGAGAAAGTCTCTGCTACGGCGCTGACGCGCTTTGTCCTTCCGGACGGGACCAGCCTACGCGGCTGGATCGCGCCAGCGTGACGCTGGACCCAAAGACCGTAATACGGAACTTGAAAAGTCTCTTCACAGATTAAAAATACACTGTAGAATATTATATCACACCGCCCCCGATATTTCAAGTTTTTTTCAAAAGAAAAATGTACCGCAGAATATTCCTGCCGGGGTTTACGGGCAACAGCATTTTCTTTTACGGAAATCTAAACTCCGGATCCGCCGTGAACCGGCGGAGAAGAGACTTCTCCGTGCGTTCCTCCCGCCCGACTACTCTGAGGGCACCAATCAAAACTATCCAATAGAAGAGATGCACCGGTGACTCGAAGAGAGGCGGGCGGGAGCGGCGTCCTTTGGTTACTTTCCGTCGCTGCAGACGGAAAGTAACTCGCCACGCAGGCAGAGAACCGCAAAAGAAAAGCAAAACTTCTCGCGGGCGAAAAGGAACAAATTGAGTATTATATTGACAAAACCCGAAAAATATGTTATAATACAAACTGACCGATAAAAAAGCCCATACGGACAGGCGGGTCAGATGCCGAAACAGCGGGTAAAGCCGCGTTATTGATTGAGTTAGAAGCTCAAATTTTATAAGATGATAACTTCATAATCGAATCACTTGTGAAACGGTCAATAAGAAACGGCAGTGTCCGAAAACGTCAAGGTAATATTTTACCCTATGCGGAAAAAGACTATTTTAGAGTGATACGATACCGTATCGCTCTTTTTATTTACAGGAGCTGCACCCCAACCGGGCGCAGATGATAGCTATGGATATTGAAAGACAAAAAGCCGCGCCCGTGTATGAGGCGCTCGAAAGATTCAGAAAACAGCGCGTCGTTCCGTTCGACGTCCCCGGGCATAAGCGCGGAAGAGGTAACCCCGAGCTCGTGAAGCTGCTCGGTGAGCAGTGCGTCAGCCTTGACGTAAACTCCATGAAACCGCTGGACAACCTCTGCCACCCCGTTTCCGTCATCTATGACGCGGAACAGCTTGCCGCGGACGCGTTCGGTGCCGCGCACGCTTACTTTATGGTAGGCGGCACCACCTCGGCTGTGCAGAGCATGATACTCACCGCCTGCAAGGCCGGCGACAAGATCATTCTCCCCCGCAACGTCCATAAAAGCGTCATAAACGCGCTCGTTCTGTGCGGAGCCGAGCCGGTGTACGTCAACCCCGATGTCGATAACCATATCGGCATAGCGCTCGGAATGGAGACCTCGCTTGTCGAAAAGGCAATGAATGAAAATCCCGGCGCAGTCGCCGTCCTTGTCAACAACCCCACTTACTACGGCATCTGCTCCGATATACGCTCGATCGTCAAGCTCGCGCATGACAGAGGTATGCTCGTGCTTGCGGACGAGGCGCACGGCACGCACCTCTACTTCAACGAGAACCTGCCGGTATCCGCAATGGAGGCCGGTGCGGATATGGCGGCGGTGTCCATGCACAAGTCGGGCGGCAGCCTTACGCAGAGCTCGCTGCTCCTGCTGAACAGCACGGTGAACACGCGCTATGTCGAGCAGATAATAAATCTCACACAGACGACGAGCGCTTCGTACCTTCTTTTGTCGAGCCTTGACATATCCCGCCGGAATCTCGCTCTGCGCGGACGCGAATCCTTTGAAAAAGTCTCGGCTATGGCGGAGTACGCAAGAAAAGAGATAAACTCCATAGGCGGATATTACGCCTACGGAAAGGATATAGTAAACGGCGGGAGCATCTACGATTTCGACGTTACCAAGCTCTCCGTCTATACCCGCGATATGGGTCTTACCGGCATAGAAGTATATGACCTGCTCCGCGATGAGTATGACATTCAGATAGAGTTCGGTGATATCGGCAACATTCTTGCCTACATCTCCATCGGTGACCGTATCCAGGATATCGAGCGCCTTGTGGGTGCTCTTGAGGACATCAAGCGCCTGTATTCGCGCAAAAGCTCGAAGCTGCACAACGCGGAGTACATCGCTCCGATAGTTGCCGCAACACCGCAGAAGGCGTTCTATTCCGAGAAGGAGCTTGTGCCGATACGCGAGACTGCCGGCGAGATATGCGGCGAGTTCGTCATGTGCTACCCGCCCGGGATCCCGATTCTCGCTCCCGGCGAGCAGATAACCGAGGAGATCATCGACTATATCCTTTATGCCAAGGAGAAGGGCTGCTCCATGCAGGGACCGGAAGACCCGGATATATCAAAACTTAACGTTTTGATATAAAAGAGTGGTATCGCCTTCGATGATAATATCTGAATCGTGACGAGATCACGACTTATGCAAACAGATCAAAAGTTTTTTGCGCCGCTTTTTTACAAAAAAGCGGACGTGCCGCAGTCACGAGACTGCGCGGCTGCATTGCAGCCGCTTCTGCACAAAACAGGGGGTTAGCACATGGATTTCTGGTTTTCGGAAATGCACACGAGCAATGTGAAAATGTCGATACGCGTTGAAAAGCAGCTGTTCAGCGGAACGAGTGATTTTCAGCGGATAGATGTGTTCGAGTCGGAGGAATTCGGAAGGTTTCTGACCTCGGACGGAAGCGTTATCTTCTCGGAAAAGGACGAGTTCACCTATGACGAGATGATCGTACACGTTCCTATGGCGGTACACCCGAACGTGCGGAAAGTGCTTGTCATAGGCGGCGGCGACGGCGGAGTTGCAAGAGAGCTGTCATACTACGACGAGATAGAGCACATAGACGTTGTTGAGCCGGACGAGATGTTCGTCGATGTATGCCGGGAGTTCTTCCCCGACAACGCGAAGGGTCTCGACGATCCGAGAGTTGAAGTCTCGAACCGAGACGGACTGCGCTTTCTGCGCGGTATGCAGGGCGAGTATGACCTTATAATAAACGACAGCACAGACCCGCTCGGACACACGGCGGGACTGTTCACCAAAGAGTTCTACGGCAGCTGCTATAAGGCGCTGCGCGACGACGGAATTATGGTATATCAGCACGGCAGCCCGTTCTTTGACGAGGACGAGGAAACGTGCAGGGCGATGCACCGTAAGGCGTATAAATCGTTCCCGATAAGCCGCGTGTATCAGGCGCATATCCCCACCTGCCCCTCCGGCTATTGGCTGTTCGGTTTTGCTTCAAAGAAATATCACCCGCTGAAAGACCTTGACGCAAAGCGCTGGGACAGCCGCGGCATCAAGACATGGTACTACACCACTCACCTGCACATGGGAGCGTTCATGCTGCCGAAATACGTTGAAGATATGCTTATGGAAGAAGAGGGGGCGGAAAAGAAATGATCAGAAAAGAGTTCCATACGGAAACCCGGATACCGTTCAGGCTGTCCGATTATGATAACTGTCTTATATGGCTCGAAGCGGGCGGTATCATGGATATCATGACCGATAACGAGGACGAGGCGGAGCGCATGGTCAAAACCGCGCTCACGGAGATATACGATCGTCTCCCGTCCTACGAGAGCAAAACGGCGCTTGCAGAGCTTCCGGATGTTGCCGCGAGTCTCGAACAGGAAGTCAGCGAAAAATTAAAGCAACAGTCCGGAAAAGACTGCGCAGTGGTGTTTGATTACCTTCTCCCGGACGAACATTCGCAGAAGCTGCTGGATAATATGGATAAAATGAAGAAATTCTCCGATCCCGCTTATGCCGCAGCCGAGCTCGAACGCGCGATGAAACAGGCGCGGGAAACGGCGGAGAAGAACGGAACTATCCCGGCAGGGTTGTCGCAGGAAGAATTTGAGAAAATCATAAAGAGCGACTGCGTGCCGCCGCTCGGCAAAGTAAGCCCGTCTCTAATTGGCATAGGAAACGACATCCCCGACGGCGTGACCGATCCGCTGGCAAGAGCACAGGCGATAACCGCACAGGTCAAGGCAATGGAAAAATCGGCAATGGGCGTACCGATCGCCGCACCCGCACCGGAGCCGGCGCAGTCCGCACCGCGCCCGAAATTCTGCGGAAGCTGCGGCAGCAAGCTCCCCGAAACCGGGAAGTTCTGCCCGAACTGCGGAAGCAAAATTTAAACAATTCACAATTCATAATTTTAATAATTACGGAGGATCTTCTTATGAAACTTATGGTCATCGGCTGCGGCGGCGTAGCGACTGTCGCAATACACAAGTGCTACGAGAACCCGGTATTCACGGAAATACTCGTCGCGAGCAGGACAAAGAGCAAGTGTGACGCTCTCGCGGAGAAGCTCAGGAGCAGAACGAAGGCTGTGATAACGACTGCGACTGTCAACGCGGACAGAGTTGAGTCGCTCACCGAGCTTATGAACAAGTTCAAGCCGCACACGGTGCTTAATGTTGCGCTGCCGTATCAGGATCTCACGATAATGGATGCCTGCCTTGAATGCGGCGCGAATTATGTCGATACCGCAAACTACGAGGCGGAGAACACAGACGATCCCGAATGGAGAGCGATATATGAAAAGCGCTGCAAGGAAAAGGGCTTCACCGCACTTTTCGACTATTCGTGGCAGTGGGCATATCAGGACAAGTTCAAGGCGGCAGGGCTCACCGCTCTGCTCGGAACGGGCTTTGATCCCGGCGTTACCAGCGTTTACACTGCTTACGCGCTCAAGCACTACTTCGATGAGATCCATTATATAGATATCCTCGACTGCAACGGCGGTGACCACGGCTACCCGTTCGCTACGAATTTCAACCCCGAGATCAATCTACGCGAGGTATCCTCGAACGGCTCATACTGGGAGGAAGGTCACTGGGTTGAGACAAAGCCCATGGAGATCAAGCGCGAATACGACTTTGACGGCGTAGGCATGAAGGATATGTACCTGCTTCACCACGAGGAGATCGAGTCGCTGGCGAAGAATATCCCGAATGTCAAGCGCATACGCTTCTTTATGACGTTCGGTCAGTCCTATCTCACGCACATGAACTGCCTCCAGAACGTAGGTATGCTCGGCACCGCTCCCGTTCAGTTCGAGGGCAGAGAGATAGTGCCGATCAAGTTCCTGAAGGCTCTGCTGCCCGATCCCGCTTCTCTCGGTCCGCGCACCGTCGGCAAGACGAACATCGGCTGCATTTTCCGCGGCATAAAGGACGGCAAGGAGCGCAATATCTATATCTACAATGTATGCGATCATCAGGAATGCTACAAGGAGACCGGCGCACAGGCTGTTTCCTACACCACCGGTGTTCCCGCCATGATCGGAACATCCATGATTGCAAGCGGAACGTGGAGCGGCGCGGGCGTGTTCAATGTCGAAGAATTTGACCCCGATCCCTACATGGAAGCCCTCAATAAATACGGTCTCCCGTGGCAGGTAAACGAGAACCCGGTACTCGTAGATTGACGGGGTGGATCTGCGGTCGGCGCTGACGCGCTGTCCTACGCGGACGGCGGCAGGGCTAACGCCGCCCTGCACCGGCGGCAGCGTGACGCTGCACCCAAATATTGTAAAACGGAAGATTATACTATGAATGAAAGACTGCTGCCCAAAACAGAGCTTGGAAATATAGATACGCCCGCCTATGTTATAGACGAGAACGCGCTGATACGCAATCTCGAAAAACTGCATAATGTCGCGGAAAAAGCCGGCTGTAAGATACTGCTCGCGCAGAAGGCATTCTCGATGTATTCCCTCTATCCTACGATACGGGAATACCTGTGGGGAACCACGGCGAGCGGACTTTATGAAGCAAAGCTCGGACGTGAGGAGTTTTTCGGTGAAGTCCACGTCTTCTGCCCCGCATACAAGGACAGCGAATTTGACGAGATCGCGGAAATATCCGATCACATTGTGTTCAACTCGTTCGCCCAGCTTCGGAAATTCCGCGAAAGGTGCAACGGGAAAAGCATAGGTATTCGCGTAAATCCCGAATGCTCGACACAGGACGAGCCGATATATGACCCTTGCGCGGAAGGCTCTCGTCTCGGCGTGAGAGCGGAGGATTTCGATGAAGACGCGTTCGAGGGTGTGGGCGGTATCCATTTTCACACTCTCTGCGAACAGGGCTTTGAACCGCTCGAAAAGACCGTTGCGGCAGTAGAGGAAAAGTTCGGCAAGTACCTGTATAAATGCAAGTGGGTGAATTTCGGCGGCGGACATCACATAACCAAGCCGGGATATGATACGGACGGGCTGATAAAGCTGATAAATGAGTTCCGGCAGAAATACGACGTGCAGGTGTATCTCGAACCGGGCGAGGCTGTGGTACTTAACGCGGGTTGGCTTGTGACCGAGGTAATGGAGATCGTGCATAACGGCATTGATATCGCTATTCTCGACGCGTCGGCGGCGTGCCACATGCCCGACGTTCTTGAAATGCCGTATCGCCCGCCGCTTTTTATGAGCGGGAAAGAGCACGAAAAGCCGCATGATTACCGCCTTTCCTCGCGCACCTGCCTTGCCGGCGACATCATCGGGGATTACAGCTTCGATGAGCCGCTGAACGAGGGCGACAGGCTGTGCTTCGAGGATATGGCGCTATATACAATGGTAAAGAACAACACCTTCAACGGTATGCCGCTGCCCGATATCGGGATACTGCATACCGACGGCTCGTATGAGCTTATAAAGCGGTTCGGCTACCGCGATTTCAAGGAGAGACTGTCATGAGCCGTTATATGCCCGCGGAGTTTGACCGTCAGCAGGCGGCAATACTGATATTCCCGGAACGTCCCGGCTCATGGGGCAGATCTGTCCGTGCTGCTGCGGCATTTGCGGAGATAATAAACGCGATCGCGGAACACGAGACCGTGTACGTTGCGGTAAACGAGCGCTCGCGTGCGAACGCGAAAAGACTGCTGAATAAAACCGACAGCATAAAGCTGCTCGAAATACCGTCCGACGACGCGTGGGCGCGTGACGTTGCCCCCACCTTTGTTCGGGACAGCGCCACCGGCAAAGTAAGCGGAATAAGCTGGCGCTTCAACGCGTGGGGCGGCGAATATGACGGGCTGTACGCGAGCTGGGAGCTCGACGACGCATTTGCGGCGGAGTTCTGCCGGAAAGCGGGATTTGACTGCATAAGCGCGGGCGATTTTGTGCTCGAAGGCGGCTCGATACATTCCGACGGCGAAGGGACGATACTCACCACCGAAAGTTGCCTTTTAAGCCCCGGGCGCAATCCCGGAATGTCAAAAGCGGAGATAGAACGCACGCTCTGCGAATATCTCGGAGGAGAAAAGGTGATATGGCTCCCGCGTGGTATCTATAACGACGAAACGAACGAGCACGTTGACAACGTCTGCGCGTTCATAAGACCCGCGGAGGTTGTGCTCGCGTGGACAGACGACAGGAATGACCCGCAGTATGAGCTTTCCGCCGGCTGCCTTGAAACGCTTGAAAACTGCACCGACGCAAAGGGCAGAAAAATAACAGTCCATAAGCTGCCGACACCGGATATTCCCGTCTGCGTGACGGCGGAGGATATGGCGGACTTCGAGTTTGAGGACGGCGAGGACACCCGCGAAACCGGCGAGCGGCTTGCCGCGTCCTATGTCAATTTTTTCTTTGCCAACGATATCGTGCTTCTCCCGCAGTTCGGCGGTGAGAACGCGGAGAGCGACAGGCGCGCCCTCGATATCATGCAGTCACTTCTCCCCGACAGGAAAATCATTCCCGTCAACGCAATAGACATAATAAAAGGCGGCGGCAATATTCACTGCATTACACAACAAATACCGGTATAAAAGTTTTTTGCGCCGCTTTTTTTCAAAAAAGCGGACGTGCCGCAGTCACGAGACTGCGTTTCTTAAGCATCTTCGATGCTTAAGAAACTGATCGGAGGTATCCCCCATTGAAGAAAGTAACGGCAGGCGCAGTACAGATGCACTGCACAAGGGACGTAAACGAGAATATCGCGCTTGCGGACAGGCTTGTCCGTGAGGCGGCGAAGAACGGCGCGCAGATAATACTGCTGCCCGAGCTTTTTGAACGGCAGTATTTCTGTCAGGAGCGCAGGTATGACTACTACGCTTTCGCGAAGCCGACGGCGGAAAACGACGCGGTGCTGCATTTCACGGCGCTGGCAAAAGAGCTGAATGTTGTGCTCCCGATCAGCTTCTACGAGCGCGACGGGAACAGGCTTTTCAATTCCGCGGCGATAATTGACGCGGACGGCACCATTCTCGGCGTTTACAGAAAGACGCATATCCCGGACGATCATTATTATCAGGAAAAATTCTACTTCACACCGGGCGACACCGGCTTTAAGGTCTGGCAGACGAAATATGCCCGTATCGGCGTAGGCATTTGCTGGGATCAGTGGTTTCCGGAGACGGCGAGATGTATGGTGCTCGACGGGGCGGAGCTCCTGTTCTACCCGACGGCTATCGGCAGCGAGCCGATACTTGAGGTTGACAGTATGCCCCATTGGCGTCGCACTATGCAGGGACATTCGGCAGCGAACGTTATTCCTGTTATCGCCGCGAACCGCTTCGGTATTGAGGAAGTCGAGCCCTGTATCGAGAACGGCGGGCAGAAATCCGCGCTTCGCTTCTTCGGCTCGTCCTTCATTACCGACGAGACCGGCGATATCATCTCCGATGCCGGACGCGAAGGCGATAAGGTGATCTGCGCAGAGCATGACCTCGACGCGGTTTACGATATGCGTCTCAGCTGGGGGCTCTTCCGCGACAGACGCCCGGAAAGATACGGTGTTATCACCGAGAAATAAATTTAAATGAAAGGAGCGATGTAAATGAAGTATGTATGCGATCTGTGCGGCTATGAGTACGACGAAGCAGTCGGCGATCCCGACAACGGCATAGCACCCGGAACAAAGTTTGAAGATCTTCCCGCAGACTTTGCTTGTCCGCTTTGCGGCGCAGGAAAAGACAGCTTTTCCGCAGCAGAATAACAAGATAAACAGCCCCGGAAATTCCGAGGCTGTTTTTCATTTCATTGTTAATTCGTTTTTTATAGCAGCATATTCTGTTGTAGGCCGCAACCGCTTTCACGCTGCCGTTTTATATATCGCTTCGAGCTTTTCCAATGCCTGTCTGTGCAGACGCTGAACGTGCCGCGAGCTGAAGCCGAGCTTTTCCGCCACGGTCTCCCACGCTTCGTGCAGTATGTAGTGCCGCTTGATGACGTTCCTTTCTGTCTCGTCTTCAAGTGCCGCTGCCATTTCAACGATCTGCTCCCTGATATCGACGAGCCTGTCGATATCGCGGTCTATCTTCGCTTCGAGATCGGCTATCTTTACCGCGTAATTCCCGACTTTGTCCGATTTCGTGCCTTTCGGACGATGCCCGCAGTCAAAGGAAATGTACCGCGTTGTCCGTTCCGCAAGCGAACGGAGCTGCGCTATCTCTTCGAGGTCAAGATTTATCCTGTCGTCGATCTCCTTGTGTGATTCGAGAAATTTCTTTACGTTCATGATCCTCCCCTATCCAATCAATACTTCCGTTATACATTCTCCGCATATCAGCAGCTCGCCTGCCTCGTATGCGTATTCCCTGCTGAAAATCGTTCTGCCGCATATATCGCATTTTTCGGTTCCCTGTCTTACGCTCTTACTGCCGCAGCATCGGCATTTAGCGGACAGGCTCCCGTCCCGCTCATATACGGTCACAGGCGTATCGCCCGTATTTCCGCACATATCACATCTGTACAAAACTCCTCCTTTCCGTTGCAAATGAGGGATATTTGCTTCTCTCGTTGCATTTTTGGGACAAGTATATAATAACACATCTTTTTGCAATTGTCAACTCAAATCCGCAACTTTTTCCAAAATTTTGCAAAATATGTTGCATTTTTGGGAAATTTGTGATATAATTGCATCATAGGCTTCATATATATGTAATACGGCAGTTTTTTGCCCTTTCCACGCGCCTTTGCAATAAGGCGGGAATAAACACGGAGGTGCAGTTATGGAAACAATACCCGCGTCCGAAAGAATAAAACAGAGAAGAAAAGAGCTCGGAATGTCCTATCAGGAGCTTGCCGATCTCACCGGTATCAGCAAGTCCACGCTCCAGAGATATGAGACGGGCAGCATAAAAAATATCCCGCTCGACAAGCTCGATGTGCTCGCCGAGGGGCTTAACACGACTGCTCTGTTCATTCTCGGAAAGACGGAACCGACAAACGCAGAGATAATAAGCAGCGGTATATGCAACGTGCCTGTATTTGACAGCGTAAGCGCGGGCTTCGGAGCATACGCCGACAGCAGGGTGTCCTCATATATCCCCACATTTATCGGTCACAATGTCGAAAACGACGAGTATTTGTGGATAAATGTCAAAGGCGACAGTATGGCGCCGACTATCGAGGACGGCGACAGGATACTTGTCCGCAAGCGCGACAGCGTTGACAGCGGCAGCGTTGCCGTTGTGATGATCGGCGACGAGGCATTCGTCAAGAAGATAAAGTACGGGCGCGGCTGGGTTGAGCTGCACTCGATAAATCCCTACTACCCGGTAAGACGCTTCGAGAACGAATCCGCGAACGAGGTGCGGGTTGTCGGCTCGGTCATCGAAGTAAGCAAGAAACTGTAAAAATTAAGAATTGTGGGTGCGCCTGCGGCGCGAATTTGAATCGTGACGAAACTCAAAGCTTATCATTCCTTTACAAAATCAGATAAAAAAATAACAGCCGGGAATACTGATTTCCGGCTGCATTTTACATTATTATTGGTTTCGTCACGATTCAGATATGTCCGCGAAGCGGATAACCACAATTGTCAATTATTACCTGTGGTTGTTGTCGAGACCGGCAAGGATTTCGTCGATGTTGTAACGTGTGTCGCTGTCGTTTTCCTCGCTTAAAAGAGAGTCAAGACGCGGGATAGATGTTGTGGTATTGGTGCTTCGGCGGTTCGTATCGTAACGGCGTGCGGGCTCCTCCTGATTAAGACGGAGCGCGGGACGCTGCTTCTTCGGCTGAGCCGGTTGGGGCTGCGGTATGGCGGCAGTCTGCTTGCGGCGCTCCTCCTGCGCAGCTATCGTTCTTGCGGCAGCCTCGGTGAACTCCGAAGTGCGCTCTCTTGAAAGCTCACCGATCACGGTGGTTTTAGCGAGCTTCGAGGTTCTGCCCGCTTCGGCGCTTACCTGACGTTCACCCGTCTCCAACGCTTTCTCTGCGGCTATTGCGGCACCTCGTGTCTTCTGGATATCCTTGACTACCTGCTCGCGCTTCTTCCGCATATCGTCAAGCTCATGCTCGGCTTTTGTGGCTTCAATTGCTTCGTTCAGCTTCTTCGCAGAAAGCGGCATAGTTGACTTTGATACGGGCTTCTGCTGCGGCTTGCGGGTAGGATTGGTGAAAAGCGGGGACTGCTGCTGTCTTGCGGCAATATCGGCATAGTCGTTCCTGATGTCCTGCTGACCGGACTTTGAGCGGGTAGTCTCGCTTATGCCGGTATCGTAAATGCCGATGCTGTTGTCGAGGGACGCGGTGCGGTACGCTTTTGCGGCTTCCGCTCTGCCCCGACGTTCGCGCTGCGGCTTGTCCGCGTTCGGTATATACGTCGGCACCTCGTACTGCTTCTTTATCGTCTCTATCTCCGGCTGCGGCATTATCTTGCCCGCAAATTTGACTATTTCAAGTATTATGATTATGATACATGGAACGATCGCAACGATCATCATTCCGAACGGCGATACCGCAAATCTTATCAGTGTGCCGAGAATGTCGGAATAGCTCATTCCCTTTGCCACAACCTGACTCTGCGTAAGCGTGATCTCGGCGTTGTTTTCCGTCAGCACGCGGAAGCTGTACACACCGTCAGCCAGCTCGCTGTCAAGCACCTGCGCAAGCGCCGGCTTCCCGTTTTCAAGATTGAATATCACGATATTCGTGCGCTGTATCTCCGACGGGGGAACCTGCTTTGATATCAGCGCCGTGCCGTCCGTGAGGAATCCGAACGCGTCCGTTTTAACAAGATATATGTTGGAGCCGAATATGTTCGGCGTGCCGTCTCCGAGCGAATATACGACTGCCGTAACGCTCAGAAATATGGCAAGAACAAAGAATAATCCGCATATTATTCGCAGAATTATCTGAAATGTTTTATTTTTAAGGCTCATTTTGCAAAACCTCTCTTGACAAATCCCGAAAAATGTGTATAATAGATTAAGTGAGCAGAAAATGCTCCAGTATTATTTTAGCATATTTTCTTGCTTTTTGCAATACCTTTTTCTGCATTTGCACAAAATTTAGTTTGTATTATACAATATATTGTGGTGGTGAGTGTATGGGTCCTGTATGCGATATGATAAAAAAGCAGGCGGATTCCAACTTCGTAAACCTTCGCACCGCGATACTTACCTATGACCGCGATGCGCATGTCTGCGGAGCTTCCGCATGGCGTTACGTTTACCACACCATACATTCCGCCGATAAGTGGTTCTTCAACCCTTTCGTGTATAACGAACCCTCGTTCCACACCGAAGGTCTTGACAACCCGAATTTTTCCTGCGACACGGTGCTGACCGATGAGCAGCTGCTCGATTATCTTGAGCAGGTTCGCAGAAAGACTGCGGATTACCTCGATTCTATCAACGACAGTATGCTTAACGATTATCCGGAGCAGTGCAAATATTCGAGGATCGAGCTTGTGCTGATGCAGTTCAGACATATCTCTGTCCATATCGGCCTCCTGAACGGACAGACACTTGAAAGAACGGGAAAGTTCCCCGTTTATGTGACACCGGACAGCCTGAACAGACTTGATAACGGACTGTTTGAGCAGTGGTCTCTGTGATCGTCGGATAGGTTTTAACAATCTGCGTTTCGCAGAGTATTCCATATAAGCAAATCTGTGAAATACAGCTTTGAGCGCCGAGGCACTCGTCTCACAATTTAATATGCTGGTGTAGCTCAGTCGGTAGAGCAGCGCATTCGTAATGCGCAGGTCACAGACTACCGATAAAGCGACGCATCGGTCGGATCAAAACATAGACTTTACAAATTTTCACAATTTAATATGCTGGTGTAGCTCAGTCGGTAGAGCAGCGCATTCGTAATGCGCAGGTCACAGACTACCGATAAAGCGACGCATCGGTCGGAG
>JAFPUE010000032.1 GCA_017395555.1 Ruminiclostridium sp.
GATACTCATGCTCGAACTTCGGCGCGTCAAAGAGCTTGCCGTCCTTGTCGAGATCGACGAGCACCTTCGGGTCTGCGTCCTTTACGAACAGTCCCGCATAGGGCGTGTCCTCGGTCATGCAGCCCTTTGCGTCAACGAGCTGAACGAACGGGAGATCGTAATTCCTGCCGACGCGGTTGTCGTCCTCACCGAAAGCGGGAGCAATATGAACGATACCGGTACCGTCGGACATGGTAACGTAGTTGTCGCATACGATGTAGTGACCCTTCTTGCCGGTCTTTGCGGCAGCGTCGCCGGAGCACTTCATAAGCGGCTCGTACTCAATGCGTTCGAGATCCTTTCCGACATAGCTTTCGAGTATCTCATAAGCGGGCTTGCCCTCTTCGCCGAGCTTTCCGAGCACGGTATCGAGCAGCGCCTTCGCCATTGTGTAGGTATAGCCGTCGGCAGCCTTTACCTTGCAGTATGTCTCGTCGGGGTTCACGCACAGCGCCACGTTGGACGGAAGCGTCCACGGTGTTGTCGTCCACGCGAGGAAGTATTCGTTGTCCCTGCCGACTATTTTGAAGCGGACGATCGCCGAGCGCTCCTTGACGGTCTTATAGCCCTGTGCAACCTCGTGTGAGGAAAGCGGAGTTCCGCAGCGGGGGCAGTAGGGAACTATCTTGAAGCCCTTATAGAGCAGATCCTTGTTGTATATCTCTTTCAGAGCCCACCATTCGGACTCGATGAAGTCGTTGTGGTAGGTGACATAGGGGTTGTCCATATCCGCCCAGAAGCCTACTGTCTCGGAGAAATCCTCCCACATACCCTTGTACTTCCATACGGATTCCTTGCACTTGTTGATGAAGGGTTCGAGACCGTACTTTTCTATCTGATCCTTGCCGTCGATGCCGAGCATTTTCTCGACTTCGAGCTCAACAGGCAGACCGTGGGTGTCCCAGCCCGCCTTTCTCGGTACCATATATCCCTTCATGGTGCGGTAACGCGGTATCATATCCTTGATCGTTCTTGTGAGAACGTGACCGATATGGGGCTTGCCGTTTGCGGTAGGCGGTCCGTCGTAGAATACATAGGAATTTGCCTTCGAGCGCATATCAATGCTCTTCTCGAAGATCTTGTGATCCTTCCAGAACTGTTTGGTCTGCTTTTCGCGCTGGACGAAATTAAGATCGCTTTCGACTTTTTTGTACATAGCTTTTCCTCCGTTTATTTAATGTTATTATTTACAGTTGACCATTTTCTTATTATTTCATACAGCTCGTCAAATGACGAAGCTGTAAAGTCAATGTCATATTCTCTTACCGCTTCCGCGATATCTCCCGACGGCATGAACCAGCAGCTTGTCAGTCCCGCATTCTTTGCGCCGAGCATATCCGATGTCAGCGAGTCTCCGATGACCATGCAGCTCCCTTCGGGTTCGCCGATCGCCTTTATGACAAGCTCAAAGAAGTCCCGGGACGGTTTTGCCGTACCCATTGCTTCGCTTACGAACACGTCGGTGATATAGTCTTTGAGCCCGGTGGAGTTTATCCTGCCCATAGCGTTTCTGACCACGCCGTTTGTGATAATGTATACCCTCGCTGCGGGTATATTATCGGCGAGCTTTTTCATAAGACCGAGCGCACCGTCCATTAAAACGCCGTTCTGCGCCATACGGTCAATGAAATCGCTGTTGATCTTCATAAGATCGAGAGTTCCCGTATCGCAGCCGCAGTCTTCGAACAGCCGTCTGAATCTTGTCCCGAAAAGCTCCGGCTTGGTGATGAGCCCTTTCTCGAATTCGAGCCACAGGCTTTTATTGATACGCTTGAACAGGTCATAGCGCTCCTCGCTGAACGCCAGACGGTTCTCCTCCATGACGAGCTTCAATGCGATGTGCTCCGAAGCGTGGAAATCGAGCAAGGTCTGATCGAGATCGAACAATAGATTTCTGTGCATTACACTTTCTTCCCGGCTATTCTCATATAAATCACCGCCGAAGGCGGCACCAAAATTATCAATTATCAATTAAAAAGGTCTGTCCCGAAATAGGACAGACCGTATAGTCTGCTGTACCACCCGTTTCGTATGGGCAAACACCCACTCTCCCGTAACGCAGGAGCTGCGTCGGCACTTACTCTCATAACGGATTTGGGCGCCGCGGCTCGGGAATGATCTTCGTCCGGACACTACTCATACCGCACTTGCACCGTCTGCGGCTCGCTGAGATTTTCATGTGGGGATTACTGTTTCCGTCACAGCCTTTATCACAATACACCAATTATATCACGCTGTCCGGCGTTTGTCAAGAGTTTATTACACGCCGGAAGCAAAACTTTTTAGTCGGAAAGCGGCAATTGCTGCTTTGAGAGATTCTTTTCAAGCCAGAAGATGATATCGTTCATAACGTCTTCCTTGTTCAGTTCATTCAGCAGCTCGTGGCGCGCGCCGGGATAGAGCTTGATGTGGATATGCTTCATTCCCGCGCGGCGGAAGGCAGAGAACGCACGCTTTACGCCTTTTCCGTAATCCCCGACCGGGTCTTCCCAGCCTGAAATGAACAGTACGGGCAGCTCCTTGTTCATTTTCGCGATATTTGCCGGATCTGTAATGAACATGATACCGCTCATCATATCTCTGAAAAGCCCGACGGAAGGGATAAATCCGCACTGCGGATCCTCGATGTACGCGTTCACGATCTCGGGATCGCGGCTGAGCCAGTCATACGGTGTGCGCGGGTCATCATATCTCTTCGTGTATGAGCCGAACGCTATGCTGTTGAGCTTTATGCCGTCCTTGCGGGGACCGTATATCTTCACCGCCGAATTTGCGAGGGCAAGACCTCCCGCAGCTGCGGCTCTCGGCTGGTGTCCGGTGCCGCAGAGTATCGCGAGATCGGGCTTGTCGGGATAGCGGATAAGGAATGTGCGGGTGAGGAAGCTGCCCATGCTGTGACCGAAGAAGATATAGGGGATATCGGGGTAGTCGGCACGCATGATATCGTACAGTATATTCATATCATCGACAACGTGCGTCCAGCCGTCCTGTTCGCTGAAAAATCCGCGGTCTCCGGGCGCGGTGTAGGAGCTGCCGTGTCCGAGATGATCGTTCCCGACGACAACAAAGCCGTGCTCCGCGAGAAACTCCATAAAACCGTCGTAGCGCTCGATATGCTCGGCGATACCGTGAGCGATCTGCACTACTCCGCTCGGCTCCGAATCGGGCAGGCACATACGCGCGTGTATGGTGTTCATGCCGGAGCTTGAAGGAAATGTAAAGTCCTTAAATACAAACATTTTTCTGTTCCCCCCGAAAAGTTTTATTTCATATTTTTATTATATACTCCCCGTCTGACTTTGTCAAGCGTATTGTTTTTTGTGCTTCAACCCCGAAATGAATAAAAAGCTCTGATTATTTTACAAAAAATTGATGACATTTCAGCTTTTTTGTGATATTATATAGTATAGGTAATTGTGCCGGAAATATGTCCGAAAGGCTGTGATATAAATGATATATTGTGTTGAAGACGACAAATCGATAAGAGAGCTTATGGTATATACGCTCAACGCGTCCGGGTTTGATGTAAAGGGAATGGCTACGGGAAAGGAGCTTTTCGCGTCGCTGCCGGCGGGAGACGCGCAGCTTGTGATACTTGACATAATGCTGCCGGACGAGGACGGTATATCCATTCTGAAAAAGCTGCGTAAGAGCTCGTCATATTCCGATATCCCCGTGATAATGGCTACCGCCAAGGGTACAGAGTACGACAAGGTGACCGGGCTCGACGCGGGAGCCGACGACTATCTCGCGAAGCCGTTCGGAATGATGGAAATGGTATCCCGCATAAAGGCGGTGCTGAGAAGGTGCGGCCCCGGAAAAAGACCCGAGGTGCTGAAGCTGTCCGGGCTTGTCATAGACCCGGATGAGCATACCGTCTCCGCAGACGGTGAGCTGATACAGCTCACGTTCAAGGAATACGAGCTGCTCAAAACGTTCATGGAAAGCACCGGCAAGGCGTACTCCCGCGAGGAGCTGCTGCATACGGTCTGGGGAACGGATTTCACCGGCGAGACGCGCACCGTGGACGTGCATATAGGCACCCTGCGTACAAAGCTTGGTAAATACGGCGATCTCATCAAGACCGTGCGCGGCGTTGGCTACCGCATGGAGAAGAGCGTATGACGAAAAGGATATTCCATTCGATATGCTTCACGGCTACCGCTGTTATCACAGCTTCTCTCGTTATGACGGTGCTTGTTCTGTACAGCTATTTTGCGGAAGTGCATCATGACCGTCTTGAATCGCAGACCAAGCTGACCGCGCACTCGCTCGCGAACGAGGGTATGTCGTTCTTTGACGGGCTGAATGCCTACGACTACCGCGTAACTTGGATAGCTGCGGACGGATGCGTCATCTATGACACCAGCAAGGATGCGGCAACAATGGAGAACCACGCTGACCGTGAGGAAGTCGCCGAGGCAATGGAGAACGGCTACGGCGAGAGCTCCCGCGCTTCCTCGACTCTGACCGAGAGGCTTATCTATTCGGCGCAGCGGCTCCCGGACGGTACGATAGTCAGGCTGTCATGTTCGCAGTTCACGGTGTTCTCGCTCATGCCGAAAATGATACTTCCGCTCGTTGTCATAATCGTGTTTACGGGCGGTCTGTCGCTGTTTATCGCGTACAGGCTTTCAAAAAAGATAGTAAAGCCGCTCAATGAGCTTGATCTCGACGCTCCGCTGCACAATACCGTGTACAGCGAGATAATGCCGCTGCTCGAACGTATAGATGCGCAGCAGAACGAGCTGAAGCACCACGCGGAAACTCTGCGCAAGAAGCAGAACGAGTTCAACACGGCGACGGAGAACATGAACGAGGGACTTATCGTTCTCAACAACAAGGGTATCATTTTAAGCATAAACCGTAAAGCATCGGAGCTCCTGTCGATAAGCAGCTTCGGGGTAGGGAAGAACCTGCTTGAGCTGAACCGTTCCGGTGATCTTCGGGTGATTGTTGAGACCGCTTCCGGCGGAGAGCTTGCCGAGACGGTGATGAACATAGACGGACTTGACTATCATTTCAGCGCGAGCCCGGTTTTCTCGGACAGCGAAGCGGCAGGCGTGGCGCTGCTGATATTCGACATAACCGACAAGGAAAAGGCGGAGCAGATGCGCCGCGAGTTCACGGCAAACGTTTCTCACGAAATAAAAACGCCGCTCCACGCGATCTCCGGCTATGCCGAGATAATGCAGAACGGTCTTGTGAAGCCGGAGGACACCGGGGAATTTGCGGGAAGGATATATTCCGAGACACAGCGTATGATAACGCTCGTAGATGATATCATAAAGCTGTCGAAGCTCGACGAAGGCGCGAACACTCTGATGTTCGAGGAGATGAAGCTGCTCGATACCGCAAACAGCGCGGTGCAGCGGCTTGAACAGCCTGCCGCGGAAATGAAGATAAACCTCTCCGTTGGCGGGGACGATGTTACCGTTATTGCCGAACCGCAGCTTGTGAGCGGCATTGTGTACAATCTGTGCGACAACGCGATAAAGTACAACCGCGAGAACGGCTCCGTCTCGGTGCTTATAAAGGACTGCGGTGATTATGCGCAGATAAGTGTCAGCGATACCGGTATAGGCATACCGCCGGATAAGCTTGATCGTATATTTGAACGCTTTTACCGAGTTGACAAGAGCCGTTCAAAGCAGGTGGGCGGTACGGGTCTGGGACTTTCTATCGTGAAGCACTCCGCCGCACTGCTCAATGCCGAGATCGAGGTAGAGAGCGTGGTAAAGGGCGGAACGACGATATCTGTGCGACTGCCTAAAAAGCAGCGTCAGCAGGTTCCCGCGTAATTTGAGGAACGCTGAAAATTTCATAATGTGAAGAAGCCGACGGAACACAATTCCGCCGGCTGTTTTCATACAAAACTGTACACTTTATCTGATAAGGTATGCTCTGCAGGGCGCTCCGTCGCAGCCGCCGAAATTTATCGGGGCGGCGCTTAAAAAGTATCTGCCCTCCGGCACATCTGCAAGGACTACTCCTTCGAGCAGGACTATCCCTGCACCGAGCAGTATCAGATGCACTTCCTTCGGTGCGTCCTCCGGTCCGACGGTCTGGCTCTCGTTGCCGATAAGGCAGATACCGGCCTGAACGAATGCGCGTGCGGCTTCTGCGGTGACAACGGCGTTTCCGGCGATCAGTATGCGCTTTGAGGCTTTGGCAGCTCTTGCCGCCTCCATTATGTTCACAACGTCCCCGCTGTACAGCTCGCCGTCGTGTCTTGCGACGTAGCAGTCCCCGACATACAGCGACAGATCGGTCTTATCTATCGTTTTACCTTCGTTTATGAAATGGAACGGCGCGTCAACGTGAGTGCCGTTATGTACACACATTTTTATGTCGGTAAGGTTATATTCGCTGCCCTCATCCATGCTCATTACTCTGGTGTACTGCGGTCCCGAGTCACCGGGGAACAGCTTGCAGGAGAAAACCTCCTGTGAAATATCAATTATCATACGGCATCTCCCAAAAATACTTTATAATAAGTATAGCACAACGGGCGGTTTTTGTCAATCAGCGTGAGTTTATACATCGCAGCAACATATTTACTTTTTCAGCCAACAAAACACTGAACCCGCCGCGAATCGGCGGAGAAGAGACTTCTCCGTGTATTCCTCCCGCCCGACTACTCTGAGGGCACCAACCAAAACTATCCAATAGAAGGGATGCACCGGTGACTCGAAGAGAGGCGGGCGGGAGCGGCGTCCTTTGGTTACTTTCCGTCGCTGCAGACGGAAAGTAACTCGCACCGCCGCAGAGAATAACAAAAGGAAAAAAGACTATATGCGGGCGAAATGAAACAAACATAATTCATAATTTTTAATTTTTTTGAAAAAAGTATTGACAAGTGTATATATGTGTGTTATACTGTGTATAACGTATATATACAATATTTCCGGAGGTATTATGGATATCATACTTAAAAACGCGTCTGACGAGCCTATCTATCAGCAGATAGTGTCACAAGTGAAGTCGCAGATAATGGACGGTACGCTTTCGGCAGGGGACGCTCTGCCGTCAATGCGCACACTCGCTTCACAGCTCCGTATAAGCGTTATCACGACGAAACGCGCATACGAGGATCTCGAAAGAGACGGCTATATCGAAAATTTCGCGGGGAAGGGCTGCTTCGTCAAGCGGCAGAATACCGACTTCCTGCGGGAGGAAACTGCGAGACAGGTTGAGGAAATGCTCGGGAAGGCGTGCGATAAGGCGCGGCTTTGCGGGCTTACGCTTGACGAAATGAAGGAAATGCTTGAGATAATGTATGAGGGCAACGAAAATGACTGATTATGAAAACGCTATCGAGATCAACGGTCTCACAAAGAAATACGACGGCTTCACGCTCGACAACGTGAGCTTTGCAGTGCCGAAGGGCTCCATAATGGGATTTATCGGGCAGAACGGCGCGGGCAAGACAACAACTATACGGGCGCTTCTGAACATAATAAAGACCGACGCGGGAGAGATAAAGCTGCTCGGGCTCGATAACATCAAGGACGAGTACACGGCAAAGGAGCGTATAGCAGTGGTATTTGACGAGCTCCCGTTCCACGACAGCTTCACCGGAAACGCACTCTCGAAGATGTTCGCGGGACTGTACGGCGCATGGGACGAAAAGCGCTTCTTCGAGCTCTGCGACAGGTTCGCTCTGCCCGTAAAGAAAAAGCTCGGCAAGTTTTCAAAGGGTATGAAAATGAAGATGCAGATAGCCACCGCGCTCTCTCACAACGCCGAGCTGCTGATAATGGACGAGGCTACAACGGGACTTGACCCGGTAGTGAGAAACGAGATACTCGATATGTTCCGCGAGTACCTTATGGACGGCGATAAGTCGATACTCATGTCCTCGCATATCACGAGTGACCTTGAAAAGATCGCGGACTGCGTCACGTTCATAGACAAGGGCAGGATACTGCTCACCGGCTATAAGGACGACATTCTCGATTCGCACGCGCTGATAAAATGCACCAAGGCGGATATGAAGGATATCGCGGCGGAGGATTATGTCAGCGCGAGAGTGAACGATTTCGGCGCGGAGCTTCTTACCGCGGACAGAGCGGAAGCGGCAAGAAAATACTCCGGCGCGACGATAGAAAAGACCACGCTGGAGGAGATAATGCTGTTCTACGTCAACCGCGACAAAAAGGAGTGGCAGTAATGGAGAAAATCAAAAGAGGCAGCTTCGCAATGCTGCTTTACCGCGAATACTATATCGGCAGAAAAAGCATTATAACCGGATTTTTCTTATTTATTGCGGTTGCGGTATTCTGTCTGCTCATGCTGCTGAGCTTCGATCACGGCAATATCGGAAAGATCATAGACTTTGCGATCGGCAATCCAGTCGATGACGAGGCGAAAGAGCTGGCGGCGGAGAGAGTTGCGCAGATGCGTGAGTCGATAACGTTTATGATGAAGATGCTGCCCGCCGTGATGGGCTGTCAGTTTCAGTTCGTAATGGGCGAGGTTGCGGGACGTGACGAGCTTGCATCATGGCAGCGTTTCGCGAAATGCGCACCGGTATCTCCCGCAAGACGCGCTCTTGCAAAGACCGTGATGAACATTATATGCTGCTGTGTGTCAATGATCCTCGGACCGACGTATGCGAACATAGTGGGGGCGGTGACCGGCACCGGTGTGACATACTCCGATATTTCGTTCATGCTTACGGCGATCACGGCTGTTACCGCGTTCACGGTACTCGCCCAGATATTCACGATGATACTGCACAGTATGGAAAAGGGTATTCTGGCGCTTCTGGCGACAATAATGGTGCCGGCATGGACAGCGGCTCTGATCAACGGCATGAACAGAAACGGCGCGCCGGACGACGAACTGTTTGATAAATTTTCGGCGTTCTGCGAGTTTATATGCCCGTTCCTGCCGCTTATCCTCATAGGTCTGTTCGCATTCGGCTTCGTCACGATATATCTGCTGTACAAAAGGAGGGAGAAATAATGAGCGGACTGCTGTACAAAAACTTCCGCATAAACCGCACATCGCTTTTGTTTTCTCTGATAACGCAGCTCCTGTGCAGTGCGGTGATACTGCTCGTGTGCTTCTTTCAGGGCGGAAAACCTTTTGATGAGGAGGGCGCAAATTCGGCCGTGCTTATATTTTCCTTACTGTACTATCTCGGCTCGATGCTCCCGGCAATGGCAACAAGCGAGATATTCAGAACGGACGAGGGAAAGACTGCCTGCTCGTTCGCTATGGCGCTTCCTACCGGCGCGAAGGGTCACGTTGAATCAAAATATTACTTCATACTTATCGAGAATCTGATAATAATGTTTATAGGCTTTGTCACCGATACTCTGACTGTTGCCCTTACGGGAGGTACGGTCTCGCTGACAATGATCGTTGTGATGATATTCTGCTGGCGAATGATGATCTCGTCCGTGGAGATACCGTTTATGATACGCTTCGGTTCACAGCGCGGAATGAGCATAAAGGGCGCGGTTGTCGGCATTATATTGATGCTCGGCTGGATCTGGTTCCTGTTCGGGGATATATCGTTCCTGCTCGACAGCGACGATCCGTTTGAGGCGTTTATTGAATTTATGCAAAGCGGGGATATCATTTTCTGGCTTTCGTTTTTCCCGTATATATCCATGATAATGTATTACCTGTCGTGCAGGATATCCGTGAAGATATACAGAAAGGGGGCGGAGACGTATGAGCAGTGACAAAAAAACCACAGTAAAAAGACTTATTATTTTTCTGATTCTCGCGTTTCTGCCGTTTTATATCATTATACCGACAATGTGGGCGTACTTCGGCGAGCCGGTATTCGCTTCCGAGCGAGATGATGCTGCAATCGCGACATACTGCATCGGCGTGTTCGGAATGATGATACCGTCCGCAGCGCAGCTCATAACCCGCCTTGCCACAAAGGAAGGCTTCAAGAACATCTATCTCGGGCTTAACTGCAAGGGCAGAATGGGGTATTACGCCGCGTCGGTGATCGTACCGCTCGGATATTCAGCAATTGCGGCGGTGATAATATGGGCGTTTCTGTTTGACGGAATGAGCTTTTCCGATGCGTTCGGCAATATCGGTATCCAAAGCGCGGGATTATTTTTGCTTCAGCTTGCATTCTCGGTAATATGCTTCTTCCACGCATTCGGCGAGGAATGGGGCTGGCGCGGATATATGATGCCGAAGCTCATGGAGCTCATGCCGAAGCCCGCCGCGATTATCGTCGGCGGCATTATATGGGGACTCTGGCACGCGCCGCTTACCGTTGCGGGACACAACTTCGGCATTGATTACCCGGGATATCCTTTTGTCGGGATAGGGTGTATGTGCATTTTATGTACGCTCATGAACGCGTTCCTTACGCTTATCACGGAGAAGACGAAGTCGGTATATCCCGCGGCATTCTGCCACGCTTTAAACAATAATCTCAGCTTCGGGGTAATGTTTGCGATATTCGGCAGTGAAGCGGCGATAGATAAGATAAGTGAGGTGGATGCGATCGTCGGATTTCTTTCGTATATCTGGATACTCGCCGTTGTAGGCACTGTCAGCTTTATTCTTCTTATGAAAAAGGATAAGCGGAATAAGCAGGTGTTGGATAAAGCTGCATAATATTCATTTTTCAAGCCGTTTTTGCTCCGGAAGGGAGAGAAAACGGCTTTATCTGTATAAAAAAGCCCCCAAAAGCAGCGTTTTTTATGTAAATGGGGTATTTTGTCATTGACTTTTCTATAATAAAATGGTATAATATAAAGCGGTATGCGGAATATTTTCCGGTTTTTTGAAAATTTATACTGCCACATACGATATTTCTTCGTATAAACAAAAGGAACCAAAAAATAAGGCAGACACGGTGGAATGAAAAAAATTAAAATATTTGCAAAATCTTTGCAAAAATCACTGCCACATTTTAAATTCCGGCGTATAAACTAACAGAAAGCCAAAAAAACAAAGAAATTCCGCACCGCGGATAAGAAAGGAAGATCATTATGACAAGTATGAAGAGGCGAGTAACAAGCGTTCTCGTAGCAGCAGCGACAGTTATGTGCGCAAGCGTTGCAACGATACCGGGAGGAGTAGGCATCATAGGTGATCTCGGTATAAGTGCAGGCGCACTGACAGGTGTTGACTACATCAACTCGACAGGCGATTATAAAACATGCTCATCTTACGACAAGATCGCGTCGAACACAACGAAGCTCACAGGCGGCTGGTACGTTGTAAGCGGTAACGTTACTCTGAACAACCGTCTGAACATTACAGGCGACGCAAACATTATCCTTATGGAAGGCTGCACACTTACAGCCAAGAAGGGTATAAACGTATCCAACGCAAGCAGGCTCAACATCTATACACAGGAAGGCGGCAGCGGTACACTCTACGCAGGTACCGTAAACGGCAAAACATCTACGGCTGATTCCGGCAGATGCGGTATCGGCGGAACAGACGCTACCATCAACATCATAGGCGGTCAGGTTTATGCGGTAGGCGGCTCCGGAGCATCCGGTATCATGGGCTCCACTATCCGTCTTTACTGGACAAATCCCGAGGACCTCGTTTATGCGTCCTCCTACAGCAGCGCCGCAAGACTCAACAGCGTATTCGTTGATCTTAAGAACAAGAAGGCGTACAACACAGGCTCGCAGTCCGCATCCTCCGTAAACGGAGTAACTCTTTCGGCTGCAAACGCGATCGATTCGAGCACAACATACCTCACCAACGGTACATACGTTGCTGCAGGCAATGTTACCAACAACAACCGTATAGTTGTTGAGGACAACGTAAATCTTATCCTTGCCAACAACTCGGTACTCAAGGCTTCCGAGGGTATCACAGTCGGCAGCGGCAACAGACTTACGATCTCCGGTTCCGGTAAGCTCTACGCAGGTACAACAAACGGTTCTACCACGACTGCCGCAAAGTATAACGCAGGTATAGGCGCCGAGAACGGCACCCGTGCAGGTGACATCATAATCGAAGGCGGTACCGTTTACGCAAACGCAGGCACAAACGCTTCCGCTATCGGCGGTAACGGCAGCTACGTTGAGATCGACGGCGGTAATGTTTACGCAAACGCAAAGACAAGCGGCACAGGTATCGGCGGCAGCAACTCCAGCGTAAGACTTGGCTGGACAAACAGCTCCGACAGCATCTATGCTACATCTTACAACGGTTCTGTAAACTTCTCGAAGACACTGTACATCGACGGCACAGGTGAGAACGCAAGAACAAGCAACATCGACGGTCAGACCCTCGTAACCACTTCCAGAGTTTCTTCCTGCAAGCTCACATTCGAGACAAACGGCGGCGATTACATCAGCCCCTACACCGTAAGCTACAACAGCTATATAACCAGCCTGCCCACTCCCACAAGAAGAGGCTATGCATTTGTAGGCTGGTACACAGACAGAGCACTCACCAGAGCGTTCAACTACAACACACGCATCACATCGAGCATGACTCTGTACGCAAAGTGGTCCTACGACGAGTACTGCAGAGTTACATTCAACGCTAACGGCGGCAGACTTATCGACGGCTCCACAACAGGCTACACCGATATAATCTACAACAACTACGCATATGAGCCCGCTGATCCCACCAGAGCAGGCTACCTGTTCACAGGCTGGTACACAGACAAGAACTGCTACTACCTCTACAACTTCAATAAGAAGGTAACAAGCAACTTCACACTCTATGCAGGCTGGATCGAGAACAAGAGCTACCTGACGATCAAGTTCAACACAATGGGCGGTACTTCCCTCCCGGATATGACGATCGACTACGGTAAGACTCTCAACACACGCGGACTTGGTACTCCCACAAAGAACGGCTACGTTTTCGACGCTTGGTACTATGACCGTGCATGCACATACCAGGTTGACTGCTACCACGACACATTCTACGAAGATACAACCCTCTATGCAGGCTGGATCGCTACAACTCCCGATTACTTCACAGTAACATTCAACGCAAACGGCGGTGCATTCGGCACCGGCAACACAGACGACATGGAAAATGTACCGGCAGGCGAGAACGCACTCACTTACGGTCCGGTATTCCCCACAAGAGCAGGCTATGACTTTATAGGCTGGTATCTTGACAGAAACGCAAGAAACCTTTACAACGGCGACGGCGTTTACAAGGCAATGACTCTCTACGCAGGCTGGGAAAAGACCTCTCCCGTATATTGCACGATCAACTACGAGACCAACGGCGGTTCCTTCGTAATGTCGAGAAACGTTAATTACGGCGACCCGATCGGTGCTTCCGAGGTTTCCTACAAGGACGGCTACGAGTTCACAGGCTGGTTCACAGACAGAAGCTGCCGCTCGCTTGTAAATATCAACACTCCTCTCTACAACGACATCACCCTCTACGCAGGTTGGTCGGAGATCGCTCCTCCTGTAACAAAGACATACAGCGTAGCATACTACATCGATGACCAGTATGTATATTCCGAGACAGTTAACGAAGGCGGATACGCAAGCGGTTACGGCGGCGCTTACGACTGGAAGACCAGAAGCGGTTCCAGCTACAACTTCTCGTCTCCTGTTTACAGCGATATTGAGCTCTTCGCTTACAGCGCAGTTGTACCGAACAACGACTACGACTACGATTACAACAATTACAACGACGATTGGTGGTACGCAGGTTCCACATTCGGTAACGCAGGTCTGATAGCTGCTATCGCAGGCGGCGCAGTCGTAATAGGCGGCGGTGTTGCGGCAGGCGTAGTGATCAGCAAGAAAAAGAAGAACGGCAACAAGGACGACAGCGATAAGAAGTAATTCGTTGAAGTCAGGAAAAAACGAAAAAGAATGAAAATTTCCCCTCACCGCAAGGTGAGGGGAAATTTTTGCAGTTTACAGCTCAGCTGCGATGCCGTCGGAACGACGACAGATAGGAATGTTACGAGATATAACGGTATTGCCTTTATCTTTGCATTATCGGTACGAATACTGCAAGAAGCAGTGCGAGCATACCGAAATTTATCGCCGAGAACCATAGCAGGTAACGTTTTGAGTCGGCGTTCTTCGTGGGCTTGTAAAGCTGGAGCGAGATAAGGCTTGCCATAGAAGCTATCGGAGTACCGAGACCGCCGATGTTCACACCGGCGAGCAGGGCAGCGCCGTTCTCCGTAAATCCGGAGAGCATTACAGCCGCGGGAACATTGCTTATTCCCTGTGACAGCAGCGACGAGACTATTATCTCGTTACCGGTGAGGATCCCGGAGAGAAAGTCGCGGACCGCGTCAATACGGGCGATGTTGCCGACAAAGACAAAGAAGCAGACGAATGTGAGAAGCAGTATGTAGTCTGCTTTGAGCAGAAGGTAGCGGTCAAAGATCAGAGCTGCGATAACTGCCGCGACTGCGCATATCCAGAACGGAATAAATTTCAGCACAGCGGCAATGCAGACGAGAAAGAGAACAATATAGACGATCAGGCGCTTGTGCGAGATCTCTCTGTGGTGCTCGCTTTTCTGTCCGCAGTCACTTTTCGGTATCATAAGCGTCAGCAGCATAAGGCAGACAAGGCTTGCCGCACCCACGGGGAGCATCGTTGTGATGAATTCCATTGCCGTCATATCATACCGGTCAAAAAGATACAGATTCTGCGGGTTGCCGAACGGTGTCATCATGCTTCCGAGGTTTGCCGCGGCGGTCTCAAGAACTATGGTGAGAATCCTGCTGCGCTCGTCATCGGTACCGGAGAAGGCAAGTATGGTCAGCGGGACGAATGTTATCAGCGCGACATCGTTGGTTATGAGCATTGATGAGAAGAAGCAGACGATTATCAGAAAACGCGCGAGGCGTCGGACATTCCCCGCCTTTTTCAGCAGTATAAAGGTCATCTTCTCGAACAATCCCACGCTTCGGAGCCCGGCAACTGCGATCATAAGTGCAAAGAGCTCGGCGAGAACGCTGAAATTGCAGTAATCTGCGTATCCGGAGTCGGGAGGTACAGCGAACATCGTTGCCACAGCGGCAAGAAATGCGATAACGAACACGGGCTGCGATTTGCAGAATCCGATAAATATTTTCATTGTTTTGTGCCATAGACAAGCCTCGGTTATGAAAGCAGGGCTTGTCATTTTTGCAGTCTTCCGCTCTGCAGGCGGCAAGACTGTTCCTTTCTTTTTCTGTTTTGCGGCATTATGCCGTAGCCGTTACATTATAGCACTTTTGCCTGAGTTTGTAAAGACGAAATTTTCGGGCATTAAAAATAGCGCATACCCGCAGGTGTGCGCCGATAAAAAGCCTGTCTGTTATTTCTGCCTCGCTGCCTTTATCAACCCCATAAAGAGTGGGTGAGGTCTGTTCGGTCTCGACTTGAACTCGGGGTGGAACTGTACCGCCACGAAATACGGAAGCTCGGGAATTTCGACGATCTCGACGAGCTTTCCGTCGGGAGACTGCCCGACAAGCTTCATGCCTTTTTCCTCGAAATCCGCGCGGTAGTCGTTGTTGAACTCGTAGCGGTGTCTATGGCGCTCGTAGATCAGCTCGGAGCCGTATGCTTCGCGCGCTTTGCTGCCCTCCGCGAGCTTGCAGGGATACAAGCCGAGCCGCATTGTGCCGCCCATTTCGACTCCGCGCTGGTCGGGCATCAGGTCGATCACATTGTGCTCGGTCTCCGAAAATTCGGCGCTGTCTGCGTCCTTCCAGCCGATCACGTTTCGTGCAAATTCGATCACCGCCATGTGCATTCCGAGACACAGTCCGAGATACGGAACTTTGTTCTCACGGGCATAACGTACAGCCTCGATCTTGCCCTCAATTCCGCGGTTCCCGAAGCCGCCCGGAACGATTATCCCCGCGCAGTCGGAGAGCAGA
>JAFPUE010000005.1 GCA_017395555.1 Ruminiclostridium sp.
CGGACTGACGTATACGGTCGAGGACGCGGGCTATCTCGACGCGCTCGGCGTCCACGACGTGCGCGTGCGCATGACGCTGCCGGAGGGCTGGACGGAACAGATGTGCCGTGCCTTCCGCATCAATCTGCATGTTGACTGCGAAATCGACGGCGAGCGATACACCGCAAGCTCCGAACGGAATGCGGGCGAATCGCATACGCTGCTTTTGACGCTCGATTTCACCTCGATCCCGTACGACCGGATCGGCTCGATCCGTACGCTGAAGATCATCTCCGCGCTGCATTATACCGAGGAGATCGCCGTGGGCAATGCGCGCTTCGTCCTTCGGGACGGCGAGCGCTTCGTCTACCCCGATACCGACGAGCCCATCTCCGAACACGGCGGAATGATCACACTTGAAGACGGTGTGCTCACGCTGACCGCGGAATAAACAACGACCCCAAACTGCCTTCTCCTTAAGTAACCACTGATTTAATCATTGAACGAGATGTGGTATAATGGTTACAACAGGAGGGCGAAGAAATGGGACAGCAATTGAGTTTTACGGATATAGAATACAGCAAGCGGAGAAGAACCACGAAGCGAGAAGAATTTCTAAACAAGATGGACAGGATTCTCCCGTGGAAAGAATGGGTTGAACTGGTGCGACCGTATTATGCTTCAGGCAAACGCGGTCGTCCGCCAATGGAAATTGAGACGATGCTGCGAATGCTGTTGCTTCAAGTATGGTTCAATCTGTCGGATGAAGCGGTAGAAGATGCAATATATGACAGCTACGCCATGAAGAGCTTTCTGCGAATCTGCTTTGAAAGCGGAGAACAGGTACCGGATGCAACAACGCTATGCAAGTTTCGCAAGCTGCTTGGTCAGCATGGTCTGCAGAAGGCTATCTTTGAACAGGTACAAAGCGTATTGGAACGAGAAGGAAAGATGGTACGCGGCGGGACGATCGTGGATGCAACGATCATTTCTGCACCGGAATCAACGCGAAACGCGGAGGGAAAGCGTGATCCGGAAATGCATTCTGTCCGGAAAGGAACCAAGTGGTATTTCGGAATGCGTGTGCATATCGGAACGGATCCGATACACGGTTTTGTACACAGTCTGACTGCAACAGCTTCAAATGCAGTCGAGGTAAAACAGGCGCCGGATTTGGTTCGATTGGATGACGAGGTTGTCTACGGAGACGCCGGATACTGTAAGATGGAACGATATGTGCGGGACGGTAAGGAACGCAGATATGAGATCAACCGACAAAGAGGGACGTTTTTCCGGCACTATGGAAACAGCTTGTCGTGGCAGGAAGAACGAAAACTGGAGCACCGGAAGTCGAGCGTTCGGTGTAAAGTGGAATATGTATTCCATGTTGTGAAGGATATTTTTAGATGGCGAAAGGCAAGGTATAAAGGGATCCAAAAGAATCAGGACTATGCCTACCTTGCCTTTGCGAGTGCGAATCTGTATATGCTTACACGATATGTGTAAAACACAGGATAACTATGCCCAAAACTGCTCTGAAAGCACAAAATGAGGGCATGAAACATGAAAGAACGAGACATTCGAGTCGTTTTTTCAATGATAACCGGTCTTCTCGCTGAAATAGCCGCTTTATTCAGCGGTTACTCGAGGGGAAGCTGTCACCGTCAGGTGACGGATGAGGTGGCAGAATCTTCGATTCTCCGCAAGGAGAATCCACCTGAACATTCCCGCAGGGAATATTTCACCTGCGCAGCAGATATCACCGCGAAGCGATATCACCTGTCCGCAGGACAGATATCACTGCAAAAAAAGAGGACGGTTTCCCGTCCTCTTTGCTTTAGCTCAGTTCGGATGTGCCCGTGCAGAGCTCGTAGTACTTGCCGTGCTGCTTCAACAGGTCTTCGTGGCTGCCGCGCTC
>JAFPUE010000033.1 GCA_017395555.1 Ruminiclostridium sp.
CATAGCGTCGAGGACTTTCTCGAAGCCGGCGATGTTAGCGCCTACTACGAAGTTGTCCTTGTAGCCGTACTTCTCGGCAGCCTTTGCGATGTTGTGGTAGAGGTTTACCATGATCTGGTTGAGCTTCGAGTCAACCTCCTCGAAGGACCAGCTCAGACGCTCGCTGTTCTGCGACATTTCGAGAGCGGAGGTAGCAACGCCGCCCGCGTTTGCAGCCTTGCCGGGAACGAAGAGGATCTTGTTGTCCTGCAGGTACTTTGTAGCTGCCTCGGTTGTGGGCATATTAGCGCCTTCGCATACAGCGGTAACGCCGTTTGCAACGAGCTGCTTCGCGTCTTCGATGTCGAGCTCGTTCTGTGTAGCGCAGGGGAGAGCGATGTCAGCCTTGATCTGCCATACGCCGCGTCCCTCGTGATACTCGGAATTCGGACGGTAGCTCTTGTATTCGGTAAGACGTGCGCGGTCAATTTCCTTGATCTTCTTGAGCGCTTCAACGTCGATTCCGTCGGGATCGTAAACCCAGCCGGTGGAGTCGGAGCAGGTAACAACCTTCGCGCCGAGCTGATGTGCCTTCTCGATAGCGTAGATAGCAACGTTGCCGGCACCGGAAACAACTGCGGTCTTGCCCTTGATATCAATGCCGTGATCCTTGAGGAGCTCCTGTGTCATGTAGAGAAGTCCGTAGCCGGTAGCTTCGGTTCTTGCGAGCGAGCCGCCGTAGGACAGACCCTTACCGGTCAGTGTGCCTTCAAACAGACCGCGGATACGCTTGTACATACCGAACATATAGCCGATCTCGCGTCCGCCTGTACCGATATCGCCTGCGGGTACGTCTGTGTCTGCGCCGATGTACTTGTAGAGCTCAAGCATGAAGCTCTGGCAGAAGTTCATGATCTCGCGGTCGGATTTGCCCTTGGGGTCAAAGTCGGAGCCGCCCTTACCGCCGCCGATCGGGAGACCGGTAAGGCTGTTCTTGAAGATCTGCTCGAAGCCGAGGAACTTGATGATACCGATGTTTACCGAGGGGTGCAGTCTGAGGCCGCCCTTGTACGGGCCGATAGCGGAATTGAACTGTACGCGGTAACCGGTGTTGACGTGCGCGTTGCCGTTGTCGTCGATCCACGGAACGCGGAACTTTATCTGTCTTTCGGGGTTAACGAGTCTTTCGAGGAGCGCGTCCTTGCGGAACTTCGCCTCGTTAGCGTCGATAACGGGTCTGATAGAATCGAGTACCTCTCTTACTGCCTGGTGAAATTCGGGCTCACCGGGATTTTTTTCGATCACCTGTTCGATGATCTCATCAACATAAGACATTTTTTCTTCCTCCATAAATTTGATTACGATAAACCGGACGCTGTGCGGCAACGAAAAATGGTTTACCGTTATTATCTCCGCTTATAACAAGCGGTAATTAACGAAAAAAGCGCAGAAAACCCATGTCCGGAAAGCACGGTTCAGGCATTTTTCCCGTACTCAGGATCGGAATACGGAATTGCCTGCCGGGGCTTCCCGACGGAGTTTCAGCGCCATTGCCAAAACGTATTCAGTTGAACATTCACCAGTATATTTTACAATATACAGACTTGATTGTCAATTTTATAATACATTAAAAATCAGACATTTTGCATTTCATTCGCGACTTATTTCCCGGAGCTTCGTATCTCGGACGGGCGTTTTCCCGTGCGCCTTCTGAATTCCGCCGTGAAGTAGTCGGCAGTCGCAAAACCGAGCATTTCTCCTACCTCGTGTACCTTGTATCTCCCCGTTGCGAGCAGCTTTTGTGCGTACATTATCCTGAACCGCTTGTAGAACTCGCCGAAGGTCATTCCCGTGTTCTGCCGGAAAAGTCGCCCGAAATAGTCCTTGTTGAAGCCGAAGTACGCGGCCGCGGACTGCACCGTGACAACCTTACCCTCGTTCGCGGAAATAAGCTCTTCAAGCATTTTCAGAAACGCCGTGTTCTTCACACTGCCCTCGATCTCCGCGAAATATTCCGTTACCGTAAGCCGGTATTCGCTGCACGCGTCGCTTGATTTTATGTGATTTGCCGCCCGTTCGAGAGCGTCACGCAGCTTCAGATCGGAAGCCGGCTCGGTGATATAGTCAAGCACTCCGCTCAAAAAACATTCCCGCATTTTCTCCGCGTCCTTGTCCGGGCTCAGAATTATCACCACGGGAGGTTCCTGCAGACCCGCAAGAGTCTTCGCGAGCTGCACCGCGTCCATATCCGGCGAGCCGTCGCGGCATACCACAAGGTCAACACTGCTGCTCTGCACATAACGCACGGCGCTTCGCTGTGTGACCGCCTGCCCGACGATCTCAAATCCCGCCTCGCGCCACACCGGGGAATGTTTGTAATCCGCAAGCGCTTCGGGATCGCTGTCCGCTATGAGCAGCTTAAAACGTACCGCTATACGTCATCACTCCCTTCCGCGATTATGTCCCTGCACACCTCGTCGATGCTCGACTGGGAGTTCATTGCGGTGCGCAGTATGTACCTGTGCGCGTCGTTCTCGGACATTCCGCGCGTTTCTATGAGCACGAGCTTTGCGCGGCTCATCAGCTTTATCTCGTCGTTTTTGCGTTCGAGCTCGGTTATCCGCGCCCTCATTCCCGCGCTCTTTCCGTAGAACGATGACAGGAGCTCCGCCGCAAGCACGAGATTTGAACGCGACACGGGACGTTTCAGGATATACGCGTTGTCATTCACGAGCCTTTCGAGCGCCTTTTCGGGAATGTCAGGCCGCACCACGGCGCATATCGGCACTTCCGCTTTTCCGGCAAGCTCGTCGAGCAGCTTTATCCCCGACTCGTCCGCAAGCGGCAGCGAAATGAAGAATACCGAGAAATCGTCCGGGTCAAGCGCCCGCAGCGCGGCGGCCTCGGTCACGGCGGTTATTTCATATTCATTTTCGCCGAGCATTTCCGAGTAAGTTCTGCAGGCTTTCTCGTTTCCCGCGGCTATAAGAATTTTCTTTTTCACACTGCGCTTCACCTGCCTTTCAGTAATTGATAATTCTGGAGTCCGCAGTTGGCGGACGGAGTTAAAAATGTTACTTTCCGCAGTTGTCAAGTCTCTTCCTCGCTGCCTTTATCAATCCCATGAATAGAGGATGCGGGCGGTTCGGTCTCGACTTGAATTCGGGGTGGAACTGTACCGCCACGAAATACGGAAGCTCGGGAATTTCGACGATCTCGACGAGCTTTCCGTCGGGAGACTGCCCGACAAGCTTCATGCCTTTTTCCTCGAAATCCGCACGGTAGTCGTTGTTGAACTCGTAGCGGTGTCTGTGGCGCTCGTAGATCAGCTCGGAGCCGTATGCTTCGCGCGCTTTGCTGTCCTCCGCGAGCTTGCAGGGATACAAGCCGAGCCGCATTGTGCCGCCCATTTCAACGCCGCGCTGGTCCGGCATAAGGTCGATCACATTGTGCTCGGTCTCCGAAAATTCGGCGCTGTCTGCGTCCTTCCAGCCGATCACGTTTCGTGCAAATTCGATTACCGCCATGTGCATTCCGAGACACAGTCCGAGATACGGAACTTTGTTCTCACGGGCATAACGTACAGCCTCGATCTTGCCCTCAATTCCGCGGTTCCCGAAGCCGCCCGGAACGATTATCCCCGCGCAGTCGGAGAGCAGA
>JAFPUE010000034.1 GCA_017395555.1 Ruminiclostridium sp.
AAAGCGTCCGCGAGTATCGACTTGCGGTCTCTGCCGCCTGTGGATTCCTCGCCCTTTCCGAGCTTTATCTGCTCACCGAGGCCAATGCGTTTCGCGAAGCCGTACAGCGTGTCCTCGCAGACGAGCTTTGCGCGTATCTTTGTAAGCCGTCCCTCCGGCATATCGAGCATTTCAAACAGGTATTTTGACACTACCACCGAAAGCACGCTGTCGCCGAGAAATTCAAGGCGCTCGTTGCTGTGCTGTTTGCCGTTGACGTATGAGGAGTGTGTCAGCGCCCGTTCGAGGTATGCGCGGTTCTGGAAGGTGTAGCCTATCTTCTGCTCAAATCCGTTCAATTCTCTTTCGCCTCTTTTGCACTTGCGGACAGCTTTGCGAGTGCTGCCGCTATTGTTCCGTTTACATCGTTCGCGGCGAATTCGTTCGCCTGTCTTATAGCGTTCTTGAAAGCTATCGCATCACTGCTGCCGTGTGCCTTTATTACCGGCTTTGCCGAGCCGAGCAGCGGTGAGCCGCCGACTTCACGGTAGTCCATCTGCTTCGATATTTTCTTTATGCCTTTCATTGAGAACAGTGCGCCGATCTTTGCAAGACCGCTGCCGAATATGTCCTCTTTGAGCGCCTTTTTCAAGAATTTGCCCATACCCTCGACGGTTTTCAGGTACACATTCCCGGTAAATCCGTCGGTGACGATAACGTCGCACGCACCGAGCGGAACATCTCTCGCCTCGACATTTCCGACGAAGTTGAGACCGGAGCTTTTCAGCAGCTCATACGCGCCGTGTTCAAGCTCTCTGCCTTTTTCTTCCTCGGCACCGATGTTTAGAAGTCCCACACGGGGCTTGCTCACGCCCATTACTTTCTCCATATATACCGAGCCCATTACCGCGAACTGAAGCAGCATTTCCGGACGGCATTCGGCATTCGCGCCGCCATCAAGGAGCAGATAAAGTCCCTCCGTTGACGGCATTATCGGCACGAGTGCGGGACGCTTTACGCCTTTGAGTCTGCCCGTTACGACAGTACCGCCGACAACTATTGCCGCAGTGCTTCCCGCGCTGACGAACGCATCCGCCTTGCCCTCGTTCACGAGCGCGAAGGCTCGTCCCATTGAGCAGCCCGCTTTGGACTTGCGGATATCCATAGGATCGTCCTCGATCTGTATCACGCCCTCCGCGTTCTCTATTGAAAGTCCCGTCATAGGTACTCCGAGAGCGGAAATGCGCTCTTTTATCTTTGCCTCGTCGCCGGTGAGTATCACCTCGACGTTATATTCTTTAACGGCTTCGGCAGCGCCCTTTATTACTTCGTCCGGCGCATTGTCACCGCCGAAAGCGTCGATTGCTATTCTCATTTTCTGTGTTCCTTTCGTCACCGCTGACGCGGACGAGAACGGGGCTCTGCCCCTTTCTCGAGCTCTTTTCCCGCTTCTTTTCGGACGCGAAAAGAAGCAAAAGCGGAATATTACATATTGGCAATTGAATTTTGAAGATCGCTGATGCCTCGCTGTGAAATAGCCGCGTAGCGTTCCTGCTTATTTCTTATCGGTTCCGGCAGCTCGGGAAGTATTCCCATATTCGCTCCCATTGGCTGAAAATCGGGGTTTTCGGTGCTTATATGCTTCGCGAGCGCGCCGATCATGCAGGTCTCGGGGAGGTGCAGATGCTCCTTGCCCGAAAGAGAACGGCACAGGTTTATGCCGGCAACGATACCGCTTGCCGCACTTTCCGTATATCCCTCAACACCGGTCATCTGCCCCGCAAAATAGATGTTGTCACTGCCGCGCAGCATAAATCCGCTGTCAAGCAGGGCAGGGGAGTTGAGGAAGGTGTTCCTGTGCATAACGCCATAGCGCATAAACTCGGCGTTTTCAAGCCCGGGGATCAATCCGAACACCCGTTTCTGCTCGCCGAATTTAAGGTTCGTCTGAAATCCCACAATGTTGTACAGCGTACCCTCGCGGTTCTCCTTTCGCAGCTGCACTGCGGCGTATGGGCGGTGACCGGTGCGCGGATCGGTGAGTCCCACCGGCTTCATACAGCCGTAGCGCACGCTGTCGGCACCGCGTTTCGCGAGCACCTCGACTGGCATACAGCCCTCGTACACGGTGAGGTCTTCAAATTCGTGAAGCGGAGCGGTCTCCGCATTGATAAGCTCGTTGTAGAAGCGTTCGTATTCGTCCTTTGAGAACGGGCAGTTGATGTAATCCGCGCCGCCCTTGTCATAGCGTGAAGCGAAGAATGCCTTTGACATATCTATGCTTTCCGCGGTGACTATCGGCGCAGCCGCATCGTAGAAGCTGAGCGCTTTTCCGAGCCTGTTGTATATGACTTCCGCGAAAGGCTCGCTCGTGAGCGGACCCGTCGCTATCACGGTATTTTTTTCCGGAAATACGGTAATTTCCTGCTCATAGACGGTGATATTCGGGTGCGAACGGAGCTTTTCCGTGATGTAGTCCGAGAAATCGGTACGGTTCACCGCGAGCGCGCCGCCCGCTTCGACAGCCGTTTCCGCTGCCGCCTGCATCGTGAGCGAGCCCAGCTGCCGCATTTCCGCTTTCAGCATACCGGCGGCGCTTTCCGGACGCGCGGCTTTCAGCGAGTTGCTGCATACCAGCTCCGCAAAGCCTGTATATCTGTGCGCGGGGGACATTTTCTTCGGCTTCATCTCATACAGCGCCACATCAAACCCGAGGTTTGCCGCAGCCCATGCCGCTTCGCAGCCCGCAAGCCCGGCTCCGATAACATTAACCGTCATTTTCGCCCTTTCCGCTGTCGACATCGGTCTCATATCCGCAGCCTTCCTTCGCGCAGTAGAGCTTGCCCTTTCTGCCTGCCTTCTTGAACAGAGTCGAGCCGCACTGCGGGCAGACAGCCGAGACCGGTGTGTCCCATGTCATATAGCCGCAGTTCTGGTAATCCTCGCAGCCGAAGAATGGCTTGCCCTTCTTGCTCTTTCGCGCGAGCATCTTCTTGCCGCACTTCGGGCATTTTCCCTCTGTCTCGTTGACGATCTTCTTCGTGTTCTTGCACTCCGGGAAACCCTCGCAGCCGAGGAATTTTCCGTAAGGCCCGATCTTTATTACCATGTGCTTTCCGCACTTCTCGCAGATTATATCGGTAGGCTCGTTCGGTACCTTCACGCGCTTGCCTTCCATATCCTGCTCGGCTTTTTCGAGCGTTGACGCGAAGTCGCCGTAGAAGTCCTTCAGAACATCATACCATTCGGTCTTGCCTTCCTCGACTTTATCGAGGTTGTTTTCCATCTGCGCGGTGAACTTCGTATCGACGATATTCTCGAAATGGTCCTTGAGCAGATCGGTGATAACGTCGCCGAGCGGTGTGGGCTTGAGCTGCTTCTGCTCGCGCTCGACATAGTGCCTGTCGAGTATCGTCGTGATCGTCGGCGCATAGGTTGACGGTCTGCCGATCCCGTTTTCTTCCAGCGCTTTTATCAGGCTCGCTTCGGTGTAGCGCGGAGGCGGCTGGGTAAAGTGCTGGTTGCCGAGAACGGACACCACCGAGAGCTTCTCGCCCTGTGTGAGCTTCGGGATAGCTCCGCCTTCCTCGTTGGCTCCGTCGGTAGCTTCCTCGTAAAGACGGGTGAAACCGTCGAATTTTACGGTGAAGCCTGTGGTCTTGAACAGGCAGTTTCCCGCCGTTATATCAATAGCCGCGGAATCGAGCAGCGCGTTCTCCATCTGGCTTGCCATAAATCTTTCCCAGATCAGCTTGTAGAGCTTATACTGATCGGAGGTGAGGCTCTGCTTGATCTCATCGGGAACTATATCTATCGTGGACGGACGAATTGCTTCATGCGCGTCCTGAGCGTTGTTTCTGGATTTATACACACGCGGCTTTGCGGGGACATACTCGTCGCCGAACTTTGCGCGTATCATATCCGCAGCCGCCTGCTGTGCTTCCGCTGAAATACGCAGGCTATCGGTTCTCATGTATGTGATAAGACCGACTGCGCCGCGTCCTTCGATCTCGATACCTTCGTAGAGCTCCTGCGCGGTCTTCATAGTTCTTCTCGCGTTGAACGAAAGTCTGCGCGAAGCCTCCTGCTGGAGCGTGGAAGTCGTGAACGGGGGAGCGGGCTGCTTTTTGCGGACGGATTTTTTTATCGAGGACACGATAAAGCTCTTGTCTTTGAGGTATTCGAGCACCTTGTCCGCATCTTCCTTTGTTTTGAGCTCCGCCTTTTTGCCGTCTATTTCGGTGAGCTTGGACGGGAACTGCTTTCTTGATGCGCTGCCGTGCAGCTTCGCGTCAACCGTCCAGTATTCCTGGCTCTCGAAAGCCTTGATCTCATTCTCGCGGTCAACGATCAGCCTGACCGCCACCGACTGTACTCTGCCTGCGGAAAGACCTCGCCTTACCTTTTTCCACAGGAACGGGCTGAGCTTATAGCCTACTATGCGGTCAAGTATGCGGCGTGCCTGCTGCGCATTTACGAGATCCATATCTATGCTTCTCGGTGCCGCCATTCCGTTCTGTATGCCGGTCTTTGTTATTTCGCTGAATGTCACACGTATCGGCTTTTTCCCGTCGAGCCCGAGAACGTGCGCAAGATGCCACGATATCGCTTCTCCTTCGCGGTCCGGGTCAGTTGCGAGATAAACGGTCTCTGCCTTTTCCGCCTCGGCTTTGAGCTCCTTTATCAGCGACGATTTGTCGCGCTTGTTCTCGTACTGCGGCTCGAAATTGTGTTCGATATCCACACCGAGCTTTGACTTCGGGAGATCGCGTATGTGACCGACGGAAGCCACCACATCGTAGTTCTTTCCGAGGTACTTCTTGATCGTTTTCGCCTTTGCCGGCGACTCAACTATTACTAAATCGGACAATTTTCTGACAACCCCTCATGTATAAATTGATAGTTGATAATTGACAATTGATAATTTTATATGGCCTGATCCTTTGGCTTGCCGATAAAGCGATCGGCTTTTGCCGGAGTTTTAAGGATAAAGATCCCGAGCAGGATACTTAACAGCGCACCCGCCGATACATCGCTCAGGTGATGCGCGCCGAGTAATAACCGTGATGCTATGACGGCAAGACCGTATATCAGTCCCACCACCCACAGCAGCTTTCCCTTGTCCTTCAGCTTCGGGAAGACCCACGAAAGAGCAGGGAATATGTAAATGTGGGCAATACCCATAAGCGAGTGTCCGCTCGGCAATGACTGCAGCTCGTTCTTGTTGAAGCCGTACTTCTCTATAAGCTCACGCGCGTTGTTCAGCGGCATATACCACGGGGTGAATGTAATGTCTTCATACCCGGCAAGCGTGACCCTGAACCGCGGTCTGAATATCACCTCTTTGAGCACGCCCACGAGCGATGCGCCCACGGCTATGTATATGAGTATCTTTATCAGCCGTGTCACGAGCGTCTTGTCGAAGCTGCGCGGCCCGACTGCGTACCCCATAAAGAAGAGAGGGTACATAAAGATCAGAGCGAACAGGAAAATAAACAGAAGCGAGAAATCCAATCCCGGGAAAAACGCGCCGATACACTCGTAATGCAGCTCCGCCGTTGAGCCGATAACTGCCGTAGACAGTGCGAGATAGCCGCATAAAATCTTGTACAGCAGCCTTCGTTTCTCTGTTATCGTTTCGCATACCGCAGCCTGCCTTGCGAGCACGCCCGCGAAGAAAACGAACGCGGAGAAGAATGTGTACTGCCCGACAGTGGAGATTATCAGGTTCGGAATACTGCCCGGAGTATAAAGCGCCAGTGATATGTCACGGTCACAGAAGCTCCCGACAGCGAACAGAACACAGAACACGACTGTGAGCACTATATCCGGTACTCTGTTTGATCTATCTGACATTGTAGTAGAACTCATCTGCGGCAGCCCGGTCTTTTCCCGTGAAAATGCGCTTTGTGATCTTTCGGTTCTTTATGAGATACCAATCTCCGAACTCGTCGAATTTGCGGCTCGATGTCAGTATATACGAGCGTTTCAGCGTCCCGTACTTCTGACCTCTGCTTATGCCGAGCTTATTCAGCCGCACCGCGAAATCCATATCCTCAAGGCTGACGAGCTTTTCGTCAAATCCCTTTATCGCCTCAAAATCCCGTTTATATAACCAGAACATTCCGCCGGTGAGCCCCGCCTTGTTTTTAACCATTATCGGCAGCAGGTTTACCGCGACATAAACTGTCGAGCATGCTATACCGAGCGACATCCTGTCAAATCTTGACATTGTCCCGCCGCCCACATATCTGCCGCTTTCAAGCATTGCCTTTATCTCACACAGCGAGTATTTGGTCATAAGGCTGTCCGCGTCTATCGTCACTATTATTTCACCGCTTGCGGCGTAAACGCCGGTGTTGCGTACAGCGGCAATGCACCTGTCGTCGTTTATCAGCACCGCCGCGCCGTAATGACGGGCGATCTTCACCGTTTTATCCGTACAGCGGTTTGCGACGACGATGATCTCGACATTGTCGGGCTTGACGTACTTTGCCGCGGAGATGACTGCCTGCAGACATTTCCCTATATATTTTTCCTCGTTATGCGCCGGGATTATGACACTGAATTTATAATCGTGCATTCAATACCTCCCGTTAACTTCGGTTGTGTTTGTTTTTCTCATCTCATTGCAGAATATTGCTGCCGCGACTGCCGCGTTCAGCGATTCCGCACCGCTTATCGGAATATATATATTCCCGTCCGCGGCATTCAATACTTCTTCCGAGACACCGTTGCCCTCATTTCCGATTATCACCGCGCAGCTTTCCGGCAGCGTGACCTCATCTATGCTGCGTGCGCTGCTGTCGGGCATCGCAGCGAATACCGCCGTCCCGTTTTCTCTCATTTCCGCTATTCTCGGAACGAGCTCCGTCACTTCAAACGGCAGCCGGAACAGGCTCCCCATAGCGCTTCTTACCACCTTCGGCGAATAAACGTCGGCGCAGTCGGGTGAGAGTATCAGCCCTTCCGTTCCGAGCGCATCGCAGGTGCGGATTATCGTGCCGATGTTTCCGCTGTCCTGTAAGCCGTCAAGAATGATGTATCTTCCGTTCCCGCATATTTTTTCGTGCGCACCGGGCATCTCCGCAACAAAGAAAAATCCCTGCGGTGTTTTAGTGTCAGAGATGTATGCGCCGATGTCGTCGGTGATGATGACGGGCTCAAATTCCGCGGATATCTCCCCGAATGCGTCGGGGTACTTCTTCGCGGCAGTCTCGGTCACCATTGCGGAGGTTATCGTAAGTCCCGCGCGCAGCGCCTCTGTGCAGAGCTTGACGCCCTCGACTGTGAAAAGCCTTTCGCGTTCGCGTGTCTTTCTTTCCCTGTTCAGCTCACGATAGAATGAAACCGCGGGATTTTTTCTCGATGAAATTATCATTTGACATTGCTCCCGTTATGTGGTAAAATCAATGTGACTTAATTTTGAAACGCAGGTGATGCTATGTTCTCGGAGCTTGCCGGGATCGCCCCGGAGACCGGTCTTGAATTTGACGGTGAGGACACTCTTTACGGATATATCCGCGGTTACGGTGTGACCGTCACGGAGACCGGCGATCATTACCGGGTGAAGCTGTTCTGCGAGATGCCGTCCGGTATGTCCGACACGGGTGTGAAGGAGCTTATCGGGGCTGTCTCGGAGCTCGGCGAAGGCTTACCTAAAAACGCGGTCAGATCGCTGTCCCGTGAGGACGGCTGCGTTGTTATCCTGCTCGACAAATACTGTCTTTTTCAGGAGAACGCCGAATATCTGATAGTGTTCTTGGATAAACTTGCCGGAGTGCCGGAACGTTTCGGCATAAAAGGTGCCGGGTATATGACGGAGCGTAAGTTTTCTGCGAAGGCTCCCGAAGCGCCGAAGCCGGAGAAGGGCGAGGTGCTCATTAAGCTCGGGTTTGACGCGCGCAGTCTTCTCGGAGTGCTCGGAGCGATCGTCGGGGCGGCGGCAATGATCGTTATCGCGGTGCTTACCGTCAACGCCGATTTGGAGATCAACACATTCGAGCTTCGCTTCGAGATATCGACATATATCCTTTCCGCAATTACTGCGGCTGTCGTGTTCGCGGACTACCGTTTTCTTGCCCGCAAGCTCGACGCGTGCGGAGTGATAGTCTGTCCCGTGCTGACGCTCGCGTCTGTGGTGCTGTCCGGGCTCGGGGCGGGAGTAAAGGCGTGTGCGGAGTTTGCCGGAGTTTCGTTCATGGAAGCGCTCCGGGGCTTTCCGCAGTACCTTGAGCGGTATGAAAATGTCGGCAGTTTCATGTTCGGCTACATTTCCCGCGGTATCATACTCGCGGTGATAGCCTGCATAGCGATATACATTTTCTACTTCAACCGCCACCCGGACGAGACAATGCGCTCGGAGAGGATAGCCTCCGCAAACGAGAACCCGTTCGGAAAACGCCCCGATGACCGCTGAAAACGATTTTCACAACACCTTAATAATGCGAAAATATCACGCCCGCGCGAGTCGGACGTGATATATTTTTCGTTCTTAGAGGGCAGCCTTTGCCTTTTCGCAGAGGGCTGTGAAGCCTGCCGCGTCGCTGATCGCGATCTCGGAGAGCATCTTGCGGTTGAGCATGATGCCGGCCTTCTTGAGACCGTTGATGAATGTGGAGTAGTTCATTCCGTTGAGCTTGCAAGCTGCGGAAATTCTTGCTATCCAGAGCTTTCTGAAGTCTCTCTTCTTGAGACGTCTGCTGATATAAGCATACTGACCGCTCTTCCATACGGCTTCCTTGGCGGTTTTGAAGAGCTTGCTCTTGCCGCCCCAGTAACCCTTAGCGAGCTTTAATGTCTTGTTTCTTCTTTTGCGTGTGGCTAAAGCGCCTTTGATTCGTGCCATTGTTTAATCCTCCTGTTCTTTCTCTCTCACTTTGCGTAGGGCATGAGTGCTCTTACTTCTGCTATGTTCGTGCTGTCGGCATAGCCTGCTGCACGGTTCACTCTCTTACGCTTTGTAGCCTTCTGTGTGAGTCTGTGACGGCGGTTTGTACGCTGGTACTTGATCTTTCCGTTTGCTGTAAACTTAAAGCGCTTCTTGGCACCGCTGTGAGTTTTGATCTTGTTCTTTGCCATTTTTAGTTTCCTCCTTTTATTTACTGCTCGTCGGTTTCGGGTCCGGCGGCGTTCTTTGCTTTTTTCGGCGCAGTCTGCTGCTTGGGCGAAATAACTATCATATAGTTCTTTCCCTCAAGTACGGCTGCTTTTTCGGTACTTCCGTATTCAGCGCAGGCTTCCACGAACTTCTTCATAAGATCCTCGCCGAGGTTCATGTGAGTAAGCTCTCTCGCACGTCTGAAACGAACGCGCAGCTTCACCTTATCGCCGTTTTTCAGGAACTTGACTGCCTGATTGACTTTGGTGTTGAAATCGTTTGTGTCGATGTTGAGCGACATCTGTATCTCCTTGAGCTCGGCCTGCTTTTGGTTCTTGCGTGCTTCTTTCTCACGTTTTGACTGCTCAAAGCGATATTTTCCGTAGTTCATTATACGGCACACGGGCGGGTTGCCCTGCGGTGCGATAAGAACGAGATCAAGATCGGCCTCCTCCGCCTTTTTGAGCGCGTCTGCCGATGACATGACTCCGAGCTGTTCTCCGTCCGCTCCGATCACTCTGACTTCCTTTTCGCGTATTTCATCGTTGATGAGAAGATCCTTTTTGCTGATGGTGTACACTCCCTTTCAAAAAGCCTTGTAAAACTAAAAGCGCAAGGTATCACCCTGCGCCTACAAAATCCTTTATTTCCGCTCCGTGAGCGGTGATATGCGGATCTTATAAACAACCGCGCCTAACTGCCGTGAATGCGTCGGCGGGTGAGAACCATTCTGCTTTTTGTTTATAATACCTTGCTATTATACAACATTAATTTCCGTTTGTCAATAGTTTTTTTGAAAAATTTTCAGGCTATACCACACAAAGCACGGCTGATGCCTTTATATTGCCATTGTCGCCTTAGTCATACAAACGAAAGGCGGCGATCATTCCGACTCGGAATTTCTTGCGATATATGTACGTCTGCCTTCTGTCTCTCCGGATTCGAGCTTCTTCAGGTACTTGGCATATTCCGCGTCAAGAGCTGCGCCCGTCTGCATTATCCCTTCGGCGGTGACCTCGGTATCGCACACTTCCGACGGCTCGGAAAGCTCAAAGCACTTCATGCCGTACCAGACACGGGTCTTCAGGCGGTCATCTTCCTTGCCTATCCTGAAATTGAAGGTATTCTCGCTGCCGGTATAGATATTGCCCTCCGTAAAAAGGGACACATCCGGAATATAAAAACGTTTCGATGCTTTTTTCTTGCTTGCTTCCGACATTTTCTGCTCCTTATAAAACATACGGTACAGATCGCTCCGTACCGTATTCGGCGTTGGTTTTAAGTTTTTGCTTAAGCGGCTGTGGTTTCTGCTGCCGTTGTCTCGGCTGCTGTCGTTTCTGCTGCCGCAGTTGTTTCTTCCGCGGGTGTTCCCTCTGCAGCGGTGGTATCTGCTGCGTCATCCGTATCCTCGGATACGTTTACGCTTACATCCGCACCGGACAGAAGATCGGAAAGGTTTGTGTCGGAATCAAGAGCTACGCCCGTATCGGAGCTTTTGTTCTCGCCGCCCCAGTAAACGGTGATGAGGTTTACCGCGATAGCTACCACGAAAAGCACTACCGCCGCTAACTTTGTGGCTCTCGCGAGCTTGGCTTCCTTGGTTCTGCCGCTGTTTTTCTGGAAATAGTTATCGGAGCTTCCGCCCGAGATAACGTTCGACATACCCTGCTTCGATTCCTGCATGAGCACGACTGCTACTATGAACACACACGAGAGTATGAGAAGTATAGCAAAAATTATTTCTATTACGGTCATTTTTTATTCCTCCGTCGGGTCTTATACTGTTTGTTTCCTGATTTTTTCATAACATACGCTATATTATAACACACTTTAAATACAAATGCAAGAGTTTTTTCAAATTTTTTTCAGATAATTTCCTCGTAGTTGCCGAGGAACCTGTAATACTTCATCTGCGATTCAAGTCCTATCAGCAGCTTGGCTACGGACTCGTCCATAGCGGAGCCGATAAAGTCGAGGAAGAAGATGAAGTCAAACGCGTCGTCTTTGAGGTACGCGAGGGAATCCGGTATCGGCTTGCTCTCTATGCGGCACAGGTTGAGTCCGCAGTAGGCGAAACGGGTGAGCAGTCTGTAAAGGCTGCCGGCGGTATGCGGCACGGTAAGGCACAGCGATACGACGGACGCCTTGTTCGGTATCTGTAAGTTCTTTGAGATCATGATAAATCTCGTGTAATTGTCCTTGATATCGGTAATATCCTCGGCGAGCGGTTCAAGCCCGAACAGCTTCGCGCAGGAAGCGGAGCACACAGCCGCAACTGTCATATCGTCCGAGGCAGCGACAACCTCCGCGGCTTTCGCGGTGGAGCTTGCTTCCTCATAAGCATATTTTCCTTCTTCAAGGAACTTCGAGCACTGCTTCAGCGCCATTTCGTGCGACATTACTACCTTTATATCCGACAGCTTTGCGCCCTTTTTCGCCGCGAGGACATGGTTTATCCGTATCTTCGTGCTGCGGCAGATATAGAAATCATGCTTTAACATAAGCCCGTAAGTTGCGCCGACATCTCCCGCGGTGGAGTTCTCGATAGGCAGTACGCCGTAGTCGATGTCGCCCTTCTCGACTGCCTCGAACACCTCGGCAAAATCGCGGTAATATGTGATCCTGCATCTTTTTCCGCAGAACTTTTCGCAGGCATCGGCGGTGTAGCTGCCCTTTGTGACGGCGCCGACAGTCGGGAACTTGGTCTCCGGCGTGATGACGAAAGGCTTGATACCCGTGAGAAGCTGCTGTTGGCGGCACTTCGAGATATCCATGAGCGTGGTGAAGAACAGTCCCACTCCCTCCGCAAGATCGGGTGCGACAAGCTCCTCCGCGCGTCTTATGACCTCTTCCTCGCGTCCGCCCTGATATACCTCCATATTGTGCTGCCGCTTGAATTCCGCGACTTCGCACGCTATTTTTGCTCTCTTCTCGAACAGCCGCGCCATTTCATCGTCTATCTTGTCTATCTCGTCTCTCAGCTCTTTAAGTTCCATAAATCAGTTTCCTTATCTGTCGTCCTCGCCGTTTATCTCCTCGACTTCCTCGGTATTGTCGTCCGAGAGCGGTATCTCTCCCTCCGGTACGGCAGGCTCGGTGGCTGTCGGTTTAACGGCATAATATACCGTTACCGACTCGTTCTCCGAGATATATACCTTGTCATCGACTTCCTTGCTGCATCTTACGACGTATCCCTGCTTGACCTCGGTGGTCTCCTCCGCGACGGTCTCGTATCTTACGCCGAGCGTCGTGAGCTTCGCGGTATAGTCGCTGAGCTTAATTCCCACGTAATCCGGAAGGTATGTGAACGCCGCACCCTTGCTTACCTTTACATGAACTGTGGTACCGGCGGTTACCTGAGTGTTTTCGGAGATGTCCTGCTCCATTATTATGCCCTCGGCGTACTCGTCGCTGTACTCCTCTTCCGTCTCAAAAATAAGCATAGCGTACCTGTTTTTCAGCGAATCGTTGAGGAACCTGCCGACAAAGTTCGGCATCATAAGTCTTTCTCCGACGCTTTCCGTAGCTTCCGTCACTGGTGCTGCCGTGCGTGCGGTGGTCTCGCTTTCCTCGGGTTCCGGCTCGGTCACGGGTGCCGTAGTTTCGGTAGTTTTCGCGGTGATTGCGCTTTCCTGCGCGTTCTTTGCTTCCTCGGAGAAGTATATTATCGCTATAACGAGCGCGGATACCATTGCGAGGAATATGAACAGTCCGACAGCCGTGCCGATATTCGCGCTTCTCTTTTTCTTCTGCTGCTTCTTTTTCTTTGCGGCAGCCGTGCGCTTTTCCTCTATCTCGTCCGTGTCGAACTTCACATGAACGTTCGGCGTGAACGAGCCCTCGTCCTCTTCTTCCTCCTCCTCGGGATCTTCCTCCTTCGGAGCGTCATACAGTCTCGCTTTGAGCGTCTGTATGTCGTGTATCCTTTCCTCCCTGCCGACAGCCATACCTGCGGCTATCGCGTCCGAGACATACTCGGGAATATCCTCGTTTACCGAGAATACGGTAGGGAGGGTGTCATTCTTCTTTCTTTCGGTAGCGGAAACGGGGTCATTTCCGGTAAGCGCACGGTACAGCACCGCGCTTATGCCGTAAACGTCCGTCCAGCTGCCCTGTCTCTCGGAGAGATCGTACTGCTCGCAGGCGGCATAGCCGTCGAAAATTTCGCAGTTTATCTCCGAATCCGCTGTTCTTGCGGCGCTTATGCTGACCGATGTTACTGCCGGAACTCCGTTCTTCCTTATAAGTATCGTCTCCGGGCTCAGTCCGCGGTGGATTATACCCTTGCCGTTTATCTCGGAGAGTGTGTCGAGCAGGGCAGGGAACAGCCGCGAAGCCTCACCCCATGTGAGCTTTCCGCCGCGCTCGTTCAGATAATCCGCAAGCGTCGGTCCCTCGACGTGCTCCGTTACCACATATCCCGTGCCGTTTGCCGCGAAGATGCCGAGCACCTTGATTATGCAGCTGTTTTCCGGCTCGTTCATGAGCGTCTTGTTAAGATCGGCGTATTCGGACAGGTACGACTTGAACAGCGGCAGCGAGCCGTCGTTCACGCTTATATCATCTTTCCCGGAGGCTCTTGTGCAGAGCGTATCCGGCATAAATTCCCTTATTTCGACAGTTTTTTCGTCCTTTACGTCATAAGCCAGATATACTGCGCTTTCGCCGCCCTTTGATATCAGCTTTCCGAGAACATATCTGTCATTCAGGAACGTTCTCGGCGCAAGGCACTCCGCCGGATATGCGTCGTTATCTATATATCCGCATATCTCGCACGGTCCGCTGTACCGCTTTTCGCTCATGCAGCCCATGCAGCGGTCAATGTTTTTTTTCATATCTTACCTCGATCATATAAGTATTTCAAATTTTATTCCTGTAATTTTTTCTGCGATCCGGTTCGCCCATCTCTCTGTATAAAGGCTGTAGTATGAAGTCCCTTTCCGCAGACGCCGTTTGCCGAAGTACGGCAGCATACACCATATCGCGGACGGCAGGGCTATCACGGGAAGATAAAAGGCTCCGAGCAGGATCGACTGTATCGTATGCCCGTACTCGTGGGCGCACAGCTCTCTGCGCGCGTCGGGAGAAGCCTGTTCCGACACGAATATGAACATACCGAGCGACAGGCTCTCGCCGCGCCGCCACAGTGTGCCGACAGCTCCTCTGTATATGAAGTGCTCCCGTTTTATCATCACAAGGAACAATACCGCGCCCGCAAGTGTCTGGACGATACCCCATGTGCATTGGAGCACTGTATATGCTATTCTTCTTGATAATGAAACCATATATAGTATATTTTACACTTTCAATGGGTCTATGTCAATTGTAGGTATTCACAAAACCTTGACACAACTGATAGTATATGATACAATATTTTTACCAATGGATAATTCATAATGAATAATGAATAATTGTGGAGCACTGTTCGTTCCTTTGCATCGCCGTATCCGTGCGGCGTTTTTGGAACGAACACAAAGCGTCCTGCTTTGCGCTGCGCGGACGTATCTTAATAGTGACGAAGCACGAAAGTATGTGCGTGAAAGATGAATTCTGTCGCAATTCCGATAAGCGGCAAAGCCGCCTCCACAACTGTAAACTGTAAACTATAATGCCGGAGGTGCGGTTATGATCTTTGGAAAGAAGAAGCCTGCGGGAATGGATATAAAGACGCTCCGTGCGCTCGACAAAAAGCCCGTGAAATACGTTACAGAGCGCGACAGCGAGACATTCCGCGAGATGAAGCTCGGAGCCGAGGGCGCTATAAATGTCAGCGACATCGAATTTACGATAGTATGCGGCGGCGTGAACGTTATCCGCTGCGCGTTGGGAAGCGTACAGGCAGCGGAGCTTATGAACAAGTCCGGGCTTACCGTCAAGGGCGACGATCTCGACAGCGGCAGATACAAGAGTATCATCGCCTATTACAGCGACGGCGTTGTGAGCGCGGACAGAAAAAAGTGACACAAAGCGCCACCGGGTACGTTTTTCCGATGACGAAAGCCGTCGTGTGAGTGCGTTATATGTGGTATTATCCCCGAAAAATGCGGCAAAACCGCGCTTTTACGGGGATTTTTTGTATGGAAAAATAAGTATGCGTATGCTATTATCATTACAGAAGTATTATATATCGGATTTCCGGCAGTTGTTATCTGCCGGAGAAAAAGGACGGAGGAACGGAAATGGCATTTTTTCAGAAGGTGACGCATGAAGCGAGCGCGGAGAACCCCGTGAACAAGGTAGTCGAGCTTCCCGTGAGCTCGATAGTGCCGAATCCGGCGCAGCCGCGTGTGATATTCGACGATTACGAGCTGTCGCGCCTTGCGGTCAGCATACAGCAGAACGGTATTCTCCAGCCGCTTACCGTGCGCAGGCTCGACAACAGCCTGACCTATGAGCTTATTGCAGGAGAACGGCGGCTGCGGGCGTGCAAGCTGCTGAATATGAGCTATGTGCCGTGTATCATAATCACCGCTTCGGTCAAGGACAGCGCCGTGCTCGCTGTGCTTGAAAATCTCCAGCGCGCCGATCTCAGCTTTATGGAGGAAGCGTATGCGATAAAGAATCTGATCGACTACTACGGGCTGACGCAGGAGGAGACCGCCGCCCGTCTCGGTACTGCGCAGTCAACTATCGCGAACAAGCTGCGGCTGCTGAAGCTGACGGACGATGAAAAGGCGCTCGTGGTGAAGTACAAGCTCACCGAGCGGCAAGCACGTGCGCTTCTGCGGCTCGATTCGGACAAGCGCCCGGACGCGATACACTATATCGGCTCAAATCAGCTCAACACCGCACAGACCGACGCGTATGTCGAGTCCCTGCTGAGCTGTAAGCCGCAGAAGCCAAAGGTGCAGCGACGTTGGAACTTCCGCGCCGTGAATCTCTATATCAACACGTTCAACAAAACTATCGACGCCATGAAGGAAGCCGGCATAAACTGCGAGACCGTCAGGAACCGCACCGAGGATTTCGTCGAGTACGTCGTTAAGATCCCGCTTAAACAGAGCGGTTGAGACGCGGGGAGGGGAGAGGAAGGGAACCCCATTTCTTTACGAAGAAATGAGTTTCCCTCCCTCTCCCCGTCCCCTGCACCCCTCCCCACTCCCACCTTCCTGAAAGACGATTCGCTTCGCGTGCGGAATGAGAGTTATTTTTCTACAAAACACCTCTTGTTTATTTGACAGGAGGTGTTTGACATTTATTAAATATTATGTTATAAGCGCGGAGCCCGCGCCCCCGAAGCTATCTATGTTATTTTTATCTATTTATAGTTTCTTGTACTATTGCTTTTTTCTGCTTTATATGGT
>JAFPUE010000035.1 GCA_017395555.1 Ruminiclostridium sp.
GGAGCCGAATGAGCCGATGTTCACGATCACGGCGCAGGACAGGCACGGTATACTCCACAAAGGGTACATCCGCCGTCTCACCCCACTTGAGTGCTGGCGGCTGCAAGGTTTCGAGGACGATCAGTTCTATCTCGCCTACACGACAACTCAGGCGAACACCCACCTTTACCGAATGGCGGGAAACTCGGTCACAGTCCCGGTCATAACCGCAATTGCGAAGAAGATCAAGGCGGCTGCGGAGATGATCGGACTTGATACGACATAAACGAGGTAAAACAAGATGTGCAAAGTAAACGCTAAAACTGAAGCATACGAGAGTTTCTTCATTCTCGGTCAGGACGCTCTGTTCACGAATTCGCGGCTCGACCGGACAACGATCCCCGAGGGATTGTACGCATACGATCTGCGGGACGAGTGTGACGGCAACATCAATGAGTTAAAGGACTTTGTTCTCGTGAACCATTGGGGAACAGTTCTCGTCAAAGAGCCTATCGAGGGCGCTGACAAGGGTGTTCAGATCAAAGCCGATGATTACAACTATCTCGGCGACTCAATGACCATTGACGAGTTTATGAGCGAACAGAACGAAACGGAGCAGATGTCAGAGGTGACTCTGGCATGAGCGAAAAACCGACGAAAAAGTGGATAAAGGGCTGTGATCCGTTTGACGGCACACCAAGATACACATTCGAGGGGCGTGACCCGTCATTCACTTATTCGAGCATCGCCGTTGTCATTACGACGGAACGGCGGCGCAAATATCAATGGGATCCGAAAAGCTGTCGGAATTTCTACACCGGAACGGTATATCACATGGACGAGGAAACCTTTGACAGAACCGATGAATGCGAGCATCTGAAAGACTGCAAGGTCGCAACGGAAAAGCTGTTTGCTCAGTATTGTGAACTGTCTCCCGATGATGCCGAGATCGGCGAAGAACTTCTCGGTCGAGCCTTCGGATTCGAGCAAACAATGTAAATAACCGTATTGCCTGCAAGGACAGGCGATACCATAAATATATAAGAATTCATTTCCCCATTCGGTCAAGCCTGTTCTTGCAGGCTGCGCCGAGAGGGGGTGATGATATTAACAGCTTTATGAGCTGGATAGGCGGCAAGAAAAGCAGCCGCGACATAATAATCCCGAAGTTCCCGCTGTACTACGAAAAGTATATCGAGGTGTTCGGGGGTGGCGGATGGATACTCTTCGCAAAGCCGCCCGGCAACGATTTTGAAATATTTAATGATTACAATTCAAATATTTCAAATCTATATTTCTGTGTTCGAGATAAAAGCGCGGAGCTTATCGAACGGCTCCGGTTCGTTCTGAACAGCCGGGAGGACTTCGACCGCATCAAGCACATAATCAGCGAGAAAGCCGAGATCGGCGATGTACAGCGCGTCGCGGAGTTCTATCAGCTTATCCGGTACAGCTACGCAAGCGGCTGCGACAGCTTCGGCGTCAGACCCCACTCCATGTGGAGCAATTTCCCGCTGATAGAACAGGCTTCACGCCGCTTGCAGAAAGTCATAATAGAAAACAGGGACTTTGAGAAGCTCATCTCCGCACAGGACAGCGAGGTGAGCTTTTTCTATTGCGACCCGCCCTATTACGCGACCGAGAGCTATTACGAAAACGTAGGTTTCACAAAAGCCGACCACGAACGGCTCCGGAACGCACTCGCGGGTATAAGCGGAAAGTTCCTTGTTTCGTACAACGACTGTGAGGAGATACGCAGCTTGTACGACGGCTGTCAGATTTACGCTTACGAGCGACTCAACAACATCAGACAGCGATTCGACGGCGGCAGTATGTTCGGTGAACTGCTGATATCCAACTACGACATGGACGAGCGGAAAAAGAATCCGCCAAAACAGATCAGTTTCTTTGATGATGACAACGAATTTATGGAGGAAATGCAATGATAACATTTCAGACA
>JAFPUE010000036.1 GCA_017395555.1 Ruminiclostridium sp.
CGCAAAATAAAAGAAGAGGGCGTTTATTTCAGCTCTCATGTTGACGGACGCAAGATATTCATGGGGCCGGAAGAGAGTATGCAGATACAGTCGCACCTTGCTTCCACTATCGCAATGGCGTTCGACGAGTGCGTCGAGAACCCTGCCGAATACAGCTACGCGGCGGATTCCACAGAACGCACCACACGCTGGCTGATACGCTGCAAGGAGGAAATGGCAAGACTCAATTCCCTGCCGGAAACGATAAACAAAAAGCAGCTTCTGTTCGCTATAAATCAGGGCGCGACTTATGATGATCTGCGCGTAAAGCACATGAAGGATATCGCCGCGCTCGATCTTGACGGTTACGCGATCGGCGGTCTTGCCGTGGGCGAACCCACGGAAGTGATGTATCACATTCTTGACGAAGTAGTTCCATACGCGCCGTATGACAAGCCGAGATATTTAATGGGAGTCGGCACACCGTCAAATATCATCGAAGCCGTTTACCGCGGGATAGATATGTTCGACTGCGTTATGCCGAGCAGGAACGCGCGTCACGCGACAATTTTCACATGGCATGGGATCACCCACGCGAAAAACGAGTGCTTTATGACTGACGACAAGCCGATAGACGAGGAATGTGACTGCCCCACCTGCCGGAACTTCTCCCGCGCATATATCCGGCATCTTTTCAAGTCGGGCGAACAGCTCGCCGGAAGACTTGCGGTCACACACAATCTCTACTTCTACAACACGCTTATGGAGAAAATACGCGGCGCTATCGACAACGGCGAATTTGAAGCATTCCGGGAGCATTACTCTCCTCTGCTCGCTCAGCTTGTGAGATGACATAGCTCCGTGCAGCGGCGCTCACGCGCTTTGTCCTACGCGGACGGCGCCTTCTGTCGGTCAGCCCCCTCTGGCACCAAAGGTGCCACCTCCCCCAGCGAGGGAGACACCCTTTAAAAAGGTGTTGGATCCCTAAATTAAATCCCGTAATACGGAAATTTGTCAGTCTGCAAATAATTTTTTGACAAGCTAAAAGCCCGGAATAATCCGGGCTATTTTAATAACGTCGGCGTCAGCCGACACCAAAATTATTCATTATTCACTATTCACTATTCACTATAAATAATGCTTCTGTACGGCTCGTCAAGATATTCTTCGGGAATATTATCACGGAAAATGCCAAGTATATAATCATACGTCGCTCCGGTAATAGCGTGCGTCGCGGCAAGCTCACGGGTGTACTGCTCAAGCGGGTAAACGCCGACATAGCTGTACGACTTGCCGAAATAATCAACCAGCGGGATCGCTTTCGCGTCCGACAGTGTTATTTTTCCGGTATCGGGGTCTTTCGTCACGGTTATCTTTCCGAGCATTTCAGCCATTGACGCTGGAACGTCCATTGTAGAGATTAAGTTACCGAGACAGTAGAACACAAACGCTTTTCTGCCGTCCGCGGTATCGAGATACTCCATAGTCTGCACGGTGTGCGGCTGTGTTCCGACGATTATATCCGCGCCCCAGTCGGCGAGCTTCTGCGACATTTCGTACTGCTGTTCGCAGACGATATTGCTTACTTCTATGCCGAAATGAACGCTCACGATAACGCAGTCCGCTATCTCCGAAGCCTTTTTTACCTGCTGCTCGATACGTTCCTCGTTCGACAGATATGTTACCTTGCAGTCCGATGTTGGCATTAGTCCGATGCCGTTCGTATGATCCATATAGCCGAGGAATGCGAATTTTATTCCGTTTACATCGAGAGTGCGGATATTGTTCATATCCTCTTCGCTCAGATACGCGCCGTAAACGGGGTTGTCAGGGTAGTTCTCCAGCCAGAAGTTAAGCGTTGATTTAAGCCCTTCCTCGCCCTTGTCGAGAACGTGATTGTTAGATATCGAGAACGCGTCGAAGCCGAGCTCTATCATATCGCGCGCCATTTCCGTAGGCGTACAGAACGTCGGGTATGTGTCGGGCTCAAAGTCATCGGAAATGATCGTTTCCTGATTGAGAATAGCGAGGTCAGCATCGCTTATCAGCGTACCGAGGTGCTCGTAAGCGGGCGAAAATTCATAACCCTCGCCGCCCGCAGTCTCCTTTGCGATACGGTATATCGGGGTGTGGATAAGGTTGTCTCCCGCACAGATCACATTCGCGGTAAGGGACTGTGCAGGCTCGTCCGGTTCAAGCTGAAAAGGCTCTTCTTCGGCTTCTATCTTGTCCTCATCTATGTAGATGACCGCTTCTGCCGCGGCTTCATGCTCTTCGGAGGTTTCGGCAGACGCTTTTCCGGCAGCCTCCCCCGGTGCCGCGGAAGTTTCCGGCTGAACTGTCGGTACCGCTTCACCCGATATATTTGTACAACCGCAAGACAGTATAAGCAGCGCGGCAATAAGTGTTGATATTTTTTTCATAACTGCACCGTTTTTCTATGGTATTGATTCTTAATGTCAGAAACACAAGTATTATAATATCACAAATCGGGGAATTTTGCAAGAAAAAACGTAATTTTACCGTCAACAAAACAGGCATATCGGGACAGGCAGTGCATAAAAATAGCTTATGAATGATAAAAATCGTAAAAAAAATCGAATTTTTGTTGTGATATGTTACAAATCGAGCTGTTTAAATACAGCACATTTCATATTTTTTTACTAAAGCTATTGCAACATTTGGTAATATATGCTATAATAACTATTAAATAATAGGTATATTAGTATATGTTGCTGTGAAAAATTATCCCGCGCATAGGTGTTTTTCCCTTTGTAGCGCCATGTGCAGGCTTTTACAGCCGCGGACTTATATCATCGCGGCAGACGCCGTAGAAAGAAAGGAGTAATGCGAAATGGGATCTAAAATGCCCGAGGAGTACAAGTTGCCCCTGCACCTCTTTCATGAGGGTAACATTACGAAAGGATACGATTTCTTCGGTTCTCACTTCACGGAGAGAAACGGAAAGAAAGGCGTAATTTTCAGAGTATGGGCGCCAAAAGCCGCAAGTGTCAGCGTTGTCGGTGATTTCAACAAGTGGGACAGATTCATGAGCCCCATGTCAAAAATAGGCGACGACGGTGTATGGGAGCTGTTCATTCCCGGTCTCAAAAAGTATGACACGTATAAGTACAGCATCGAGAGCAGCTACGGTCAGGTACATCTCAAAGCCGATCCTTACGGCTTCCACATGGAGACAAGACCGAATACCGCTACCAAGATATATGATATCGATGGTTATAAGTGGAAGGATAAAAAGTGGCTCGACGAGCGCGAAAACAAAAATGTATATGAGTCCCCGATGAATATCTATGAGGTTCATCTGAACTCATGGCAGCATAAGAATTACGAGGAAGAGCTCTTCAACTATATGGAGTGCGCAAAGGAGCTCGTTCCTTACGCGAAGAAAATGGGCTACACGCATATCGAGATGATGCCTGTCGCGGAATTCCCGTTCGACGGCTCGTGGGGTTATCAGGGCATAGGTTACTTTGCTCCTACTTCGCGTTTCGGCACGCCGCACGATTTCATGGAGTTCATCGACTACTGCCACCAGAACGGATTGGGAGTTATCCTCGACTGGGTGCCTGCACACTTCCCGAAGGACGCGGCGGGACTCTTTGAATTTGACGGCGAGTGCTGCTATGAATATTCAGACCCGCTGAAAATGGAGCACCGCAACTGGGGTACACGAGTTTTTGACTGGGGCAAGCCGGAAGTGCAGAGCTTCCTTATCTCGAACGCAACGTACTGGTTCGAGAAATACCATATCGACGGACTTCGTGTTGATGCGGTAGCTTCGATGCTTTACCTCGATTATGACAGAAGAGAGTGGAGACCGAACTGCTACGGCGGAAACGAGAACCTTGAAGCTGTTGCTTTCTTCAAGAAGCTCAACTCCACGCTTTTCGGCAACTTCAAGAATATCCTGATGATCGCGGAGGAGTCCACGGCATGGCCTATGGTAACAAAGCCTGCCGATGTCGGAGGTCTCGGCTTCAACTTCAAGTGGAACATGGGCTGGATGAACGATATGCTCGCTTATATGTCCATGAATCCCGAATGGAGACACGATCACCACAATCTCGTTACCTTCTCGTTCTACTATGCGTTCTCGGAGAATTATATACTGCCGATCTCGCATGACGAGGTAGTTCACGGAAAGTGCTCAATGCTCGACAAGATGAGCGGACCGAGAGAGCTGAGATTTGCTTCGTTCAGAACATTCCTCGCTTATATGATAGCTCATCCCGGCAAGAAGCTGATGTTCATGGGACAGGAATTCGCACAGTTCAAGGAGTGGAATTACAAGACCGGACTTGACTGGGACGTTCTCGAATTTCCCGAGCACAAGGCTCTCTGGGAGTACGAAAGGGCGCTGAACAAGTTCTATCTCGAAAACAGCGAGCTGTGGGAGGTAGATAACGACTGGACGGGCTTCAAGTGGATCGTCAGCGACGACAACGAGAACAGCGTTATCGTATTCAGACGCTTCAACAAGAAGGGCGACGAGCTCATCGGTGTATTCAACTTCCTTCCGAAGGAGCATGAAACATACAGCTTCGGTGTTCCCTACTACGGTGATTATGAAGAAGTATTCTCGTCAGAGGATCCTGCGGCGGGAATCCACAACGGCAAGATCACTTCCTTCAGAGCGGATATGCACGGCGAGAAGTTCGCGCTTTCCGTTAAGATCGCGCCTATGTCCGCTATGTTCTTCCGTGTGACGAACAAGAGGGATTACGAAGCCGAAATGGAAGCTCTGCGTATAGAGGAAGAGAAGAAGGCGAAGAGAAAAGAAGCTGCCGAGAAGCGCGCCGAAAAGAAGCGCCTTGAGGAAGAGGCTGCAAAGAAGAAGACGGCAAATGAGACGGCGGCGAAGAAGAAAGCGGCAAAGAAGCCTGCCGGGAAGAAGGCAGCCGCAAAGAAAACAGCTGAGCCGAAAGCGGCGGAAAAGAAGCCTGAGGTAAAGAAGGCAGATATCAAGAATGATGTCGAGCCCAAGAAAGCAGCAGAGCCCGAGACCGCCGAAAAGAAGAAGTCCGAAAAGAAGACTTCCGCCAAAAAGACCGGATCCAAAAAGTAATATGTAAATAAATATTCGGAGGACAATATTATGAACCATGTTAAAAAAGAATGCGTAGCTATGCTGCTCGCAGGAGGTCAGGGAAGCAGACTGTATGCTCTTACCCAGAATATGGCTAAGCCCGCCGTTCCTTACGGCGGTAAGTACAGGATCATCGACTTTCCGCTCTCCAACTGTGTAAATTCCGGCATCGACACCGTCGGCGTTCTTACACAGTATCAGCCGCTCGTGCTCAACGAGTACATCGGCAACGGTCACCCGTGGGGACTCGATCGCGTTCACGGCGGAGTACACGTTCTCCCGCCTTACGAGACGGCATCGGGCAAATCGTGGTACACCGGTACGGCTAACGCGATCTATCAGAACATCAGCTTTATCGACAGATACAATCCTGAGTATGTGGCTGTTCTTTCCGGAGACCACATCTACAAAATGGACTACTCGAAGATGCTCGACTTCCACAAGAAGAAAAAGGCCGAGGCTACAATCGCGGTTCTCGAAGTTCCGTGGGAGGAGGCTTCCCGCTTCGGTATCATGATCGCAGACGAGGAAGGCACGATCACGGAATTCGCGGAGAAGCCGAAAGAGCCCAAGTCGAATCTCGCTTCCATGGGCGTTTACATCTTCACATGGGCTACCTTAAAGCGTCACCTTATCGCAAACGAAAACGACGAGGGCGCAACAAAGGACTTCGGTAAGAACATAATCCCCGCAATGCTCGACGAGGGCAGCAAGCTCGTTGCTTACCACTTCGACGCATACTGGAAGGATGTCGGAACAATCGACAGCCTGTGGGAAGCAAATATGGACTGCCTTGACCCGAACGTTCCGCTCGATCTCTACGATCCCAAGTGGAAGATCTACTCGCGTAACCCGGTTATGCCGCCGCACTACGCAGGCGTAAACAGCAAGATCGAAAACTCGATGGTTGCTGAGGGCTGCGATATAGAGGGCGAGATCGACTTCTCGGTGCTCTTTGACGGAGTTGTGATCGAAGAGGGCGCGACGGTACGTTACAGCATCATAATGCCGAACACCGTTATCAAGAAAGGCGCGGTAGTCGAGTATTCGATCATCGGCGAGGAGTGTACTATCGGTGAGGGCGCTCACATAGGCGAAAGACCCGAAAACGTAGAAAACAGAGACGAATGGGGAGTTGCGGTAATCGGAAACGCTATCAAGATATCCGATAAAGTCGTTATCTCGCCCAAGGCTATGATCTCTCAGGACGTCTGAACCAAAAATAATATGATCTGAAAGGAAATATATAAAAATGGCTAATATGTCTAACGTACTCGGTCTGATCTTCGCTAATATGCATGAGCTTGTCGTTACAGACCTCACAAAGAACCGCGCAATGGCTTCGGTTCCCTTCGGCGCAAGATACAGACTTATCGATTTCCCGCTCTCCAACATGGTGAACTCGGGAATAAACACGATCGGAATTGTTACAAAATCCAATTATCAATCCCTGCTCGATCACGTTGGATCCGGTGATGAGTGGGACCTCTCCCGCAAGAACGGCGGACTGCACTTCCTTCCCCCTTACAGCAATGAGATCACAGGACTTTACAGAGGCAGACTCGAAGCTCTCGTAGGCGTGAGAAACTTCATCGAAAGAGCGGATGCGGACTATGTTGTAATGTCCGACTGCGACTGCGTTGCAAATCTCGATTTCAAGAAGCTCGTTGACTTCCACGAGGAAAAGAACGCGGATATCACAGTGGTTTACGGCAAGAAGGAGTTCAACCCCGATCAGACCAAGACACGCACTATCCTCAAGGTTGACGATAACAGTCAGATATTCGATGTTCTCGTTCGTCCGGAGCTCAGCGGAACTCTCAACGCGAGCATGAACATATTCGTTATGTCCAAGGCGTTCGTTCTCGACATCATCAACAGCGCGGCAAGCCGCAACCTGTACAGCTTCGAGGTTGACGTTCTCCAACACAGACTTAACGAGTTCAAGGTTTACGGCTATGAATTCACCGGCTACTACTCGCAGATAGACGGTATCCGTGCTTACTACGAGGCGAATATGGAGCTTATGGACAGAAACAACCGCAAGGCTCTGTTCAATCTCGATGATCCGATCTACACAAAGGTACGCGACGAGGCTCCCGCAAAATACGGTCTTGATGCGGCAGTTAAGAACAGCATAATTGCTGACGGCTGTATCGTTGAAGGCACGGTAGAAAATTCCGTTCTGTTCAGAGGAGTTAAAGTCGGCAAGGGCGCTGTTGTCAAGAACTGCATACTCATGCAGGACACCGAGATCGGCGACAAGTGCGAGCTCAACTACGTTATAGCTGACAAGAATGTCGTTGTCGGCAATTACAGGAGCATCGGCGGCACTATCGACTACCCCGTTTTCGTAAACAAAGGATCAACGGTTTAAAATAATTGCAGAATAACACAATCCCCGTAAGTTCGGTACTTACGGGGACTGTTCGTTATGATGTTACTTTTATCACTATCTTTGCCGTGCTGCCGGCAACTTTCGCGGTTATTATCGACGAACCGGCTTTCTTTGCGGTTATCTTGCCGCTGCTTGTTACGGAAGCCACAGCGGAATTTGAGCTTGACCACTTTACCTTTTCGCCGTTTTCGTTCGAGACTATTGCACCGAGCTTTAGTGTACTTCCCTTTGCAAGAGTTATGCTGAATCGTTCTATCTTTGGCTCGGGGTTTTCGGCAACGGTTTTTACATCGTAGGGATAATCGGCTTTTATAATGCCTTCCGCAACTGATCCGTAGGAGTTGCTGCGGTTTTCTATGACAAGAGTGTATGTTCCTTCATCAACATCGTGAAATGTCACCCTGCCCTCGTAATTGAGATCACGTTCTTTGGAGTTCCAGATAAGCACATAATCGCCGTCGGTCAGGGTTCCATTTATACCGGCGTACAGATCGCCCTTATGAGCATAGTACTCTTCTCCTCTCACGGTCTGTATCTCAACATTCAGAGTCTTCTTTTTGTTCGGGCCTATCAGATATACAACCGTGTACTCACAGGCTATCTTTATATCCAGAGAAATATTACCTTCCGATGTCGTTGTGATCGTGTACGACTGCGAATTACCCTTCAGGAGCTTCAGCTTTGTTTCTTTGTTTACGGCAAGAACTTCCGGAGTTATCGCCCCTGCATTCACTGTGAGACAGCATACGAGCACTATCACAGATAGGATCATTGCTGTAAGTTTTCTTATTTTAATCAACTTTTTGTCCCCCTGTTTTCAATACGTTCTTTGTGCGGAATTGCATATATAAATAATATCACATTTTGTTTTATTTTGCAATAGAATAATGAAAAAAGCTCCGTTTTCTTGACTAATCGGCAGAACACTGGTATAATATATATTGGATGATTGTGCAGTATTTTTCAGGAGAGAGGAGGGATCCCGTGAAACCGGGTAAGATAATCGCCGTATCGCTTTTCGGCTACATAATATATCTCGGTATGCGTTTTTTCAACATGATGAACCCGGGCAGCCCTCAAAGACTAAAGCTCGCACAGGAGAACATTCCCTCCGCTTCCGAACAGCGTGCGGACAATCTCTGGGCTTATTACCTCATAAACGCGGAAAACCCGCTCGACAGCGACTTCACCGTCGGTCTCGACAAAGTACAGGACAGCTTTATGCTCGACGAACGCTGCGCAGGCTACGCGAGGCAGATGATCGCGGACGCGAAAAATGACGGTATAGAGCTTACAGTCGTCTCGGCGTACAGAAGCGTGCAGAAGCAGCAGGAAAACCTCGAAAGCTACACACAGCGCCTTATGTCGCTCGGTCACAGCAGCACCGAGGCACGAAAGCTCGCCGAGAAAGAGATAGCACTTCCCTACACCAGCGAGCATAATGCGGGGCTTGCGCTGGATATCCTCACACCTGACTGGTGGGAGACACACGACGATGTGACCGTGGATTTCGAGAACACCGAACAGTTCCGCTGGCTCTCGGAAAACGCGCACAAGTATGGGTTCATTCTCCGTTATCCGCGGGAATACGAGGATGTTACCGGCATAGTGTATGAGCCTTGGCATTACCGCTTTGTGGGCGTTTATTACGCGAACGAGATACGAGAATCGGGACTGCCGCTTGAATACTTCTACAAAACGCATTTCTGACGGCAGCCGTCAAAACAGATAAACAGGAGTACTTGTATGATCGAACAGATTTTTGACAAGAAACAAAAAATGATAATATCAAGACAAATTCTTGAATCGCTCAAAGAGTGGTTCGAGGTAGATGAATCCCGCGAAAAATACATAAGTGAAAGTGCCGGTCAGGTTTTTATCGCGGCAAAGGAAAATGACAAATATACAGGCTTTCTCTGTTTAAAAGTGACCGGAAAGGACACCGTCGAGATCGCCGTTATGGGCGTTCTGAAAGAGTATCAGCGAAAAGGCGTGGGTCGTCAGCTTTTCGAGAAAGCGAAAGCCGTTTCAACTTATTCGGGTTATTCCTTTATGCAGGTCAAAACCGTTCAGATGGGAAAATACGCAGACTACGATAAAACAAACCTGTTTTATATCAGCTGCGGCTTTAAGGAATTTGAGGTATTCCCGCTGCTTTGGGACGAGAATAATCCTTGTCAGGTTTATGTTATGTCATTGAAGTAATCCGGTTATAGGTAAAATAAAAAGGAAAAAGCCCCGCTATTGCAGAGCTCAATCCTTCTTTTGTTCGACAACTCAATATTGAGAGAGGTAGCTTATTATAACACACTGCATTTCAGTCTTTACCAAATATATATCTTAACTTTGAAATACAGCAGTCGTCAGCGGCGACTCGCCGCTCGACAACTCAATATTGAGAGAGGTAGCTTATTATAACACACTGCATTTCAGCCTTTACCAGATATTTAGATTGACTTTGAAATACAGCAGTCGTCAGCGGCGACTCGCCGCTCGACAACTCAATATTGAGAGAGGTAGCTTATTATAACACGCTGCATTTCAGCCTTTACCAAATATATATCTTGACTTTGAAATACAGCAGTCGTCAGCGGCGACTCGCCGCTTATTTTACGATAAAGTCGGAGATCGCTTCTTCAAGCTCGGCTGTATCGTCGGTGTGGGCAACGAGCTTCAGCTCCTTTGAGAGATCGACGCTGAAAATGCCCATAATGGACTTCGCGTCTATCGCATATCTGCCGGAAATAAGGTCAATATCAAAATTGAAACCCATTACCGTTGCCACAAACTTTTTGACATCTTCGATAGTAACTATTCTTACATTGAATTCTTTCATAGTCTTATTTCCTTTCTTTCGTTCTGTTGTCTCTTTTGTTCTTTTTCTCTCTGTTTTTTCTCTGTTCTTCGTGCGGAGATTATTTATTTACTATATGTTCCGCCACATCGTCAAGGAAATCGGTCTTATCGCTGTGTACCGTCATTTCGATCTCACGGCCGAGGTCAAGACTGAATATGCCCATGATCGACTTTCCGTCAACCGTGTACTTTCCCAGCGAAAGATCAATATCGTATGAATATTTGTTTGCCTTCTTTACGAAATCCTTCACGTCATCAATACTTACAAGCCTTACGATCGCCTTGATCATACCGGTCACCGTTCCTTTCTTTTCCGATACGATATATCTCTTTTCCGTATCTTGATTATATAATAGCAGAAAATTTGTCATTGTCAAGCGTTTGGAAAGAATTTCGGAGTTTTTGGTGTAATTATCACTTTTATGAAACTATTTTTGTTGCATTTGCACAATACAGGAGCTGTCGAATTATGAAATATGCTGTAATAACCTTCGGCTGCAAGGTAAACCAATACGAGAGTACCGCTATCGACAACGCTATGCGCGGTGCGGGATTTGAATACTGCGACGAGCCGGAGAGCGCGGATATTGTGATCGTCAACTCGTGTTCCGTAACCGAGAACGGCGACAAAAAGGCAAAGCACGCTGTACGCAGCGCAAAAAAGCACGACAACGATACAATCGTCGTGCTGACAGGCTGTTTTCCGCAGGCTTTCCCGGAAGCGGCAAGGCAGTGCGGTGCGGATATCGTGTGCGGTACGGCACACAGGGCGGAAATCCCGCAGCTTATACGCGATTTTGCAGAAAACCGGGATATCTGTCCGGATATGACACTCCCGACTTCCTTTGAGGAACCGGAAATGCCGCGCACTACCGGTAAGACCCGTGCGTTTATCAAGATCGAGGACGGCTGCGATCGGTACTGCTCATACTGCGTTATTCCTTATGCGCGCGGAAAGGTGCGTTCCCGCAGCACCAAGTCGATAGAACGCGAAGCACGGCTTTGTGCCGAGGAAGGCCACCGCGAAATTGTTCTTGTAGGGATAAATCTGTCACGATACGGCTCGGATATCGTCAAAGACCTCGCGGATGCTGTCAACGCCGCTTCCCTGCCCGACAGCATCGTTAGAGTGCGGCTCTCGTCGCTTGAACCGGAGCTTATGACCGACGCGCTCATTTCAAAGCTCGCGGAAACCCGGAAGCTCTGTCCGCATTTCCACCTTTCGCTGCAAAGCGGCTGTGACGCGACACTGAAACGCATGAACAGGCACTACACCGCGCGGGAATACCTCGATATCGTATCTGCACTGAAACGCAGCTTTCCGGACTGCGCGGTCACAACCGACGTTATGGTAGGCTTTGCGGGAGAGACTGACGAGGAATTTGCACAGTCCCTCGACTTTGTTCGCAGTGCCGGTTTTGCCCGCGTCCACGTCTTTACCTACTCCATTCGCGGCGGTACCGCCGCAGAAAAGCGCACAGACCACATTCCCGAGAACATAAAAGCAGAACGCTATGAGAAAATGTCAGCCGCAGCGGAAAAGATATATGACGATTTTCTTGTGTCAAATATCGGCAAGACCTTTGATGTGCTCATCCAGAAACGCACTTCGCCGGATTTTGCCGCGGGTCTTACACCGAATTATGTTCCCGTCCGCATTTACGGTTTATCGGCTCAGAAGCACGACATTGTTCGTGTCAGAATAACAGGAACAGAAAACGGAAACTGCATCGGTGAAGAAATATGAAACAGTCAATAATTGCGGCGTTTTTGGATGAACACAAGGCCTGCGGTATTTTCTATAATACGGAAAGGGATTTGATATGAGTATAAAAATCAGAGAATGGAAGATAGAAGATAAGACAGATCTGGCAGAGAACCTGAACAACATCAACGTGCTGAACAATCTGCGTGACGGGCTGCCGTATCCGTACACGGAAAAAGATGCGGAGGATTTTATCCGCGCTATGCTGTCCGCCGACAAGGACAAGACTTTTGCCTTTGCGATAACGCTCGACGACATGGTGATCGGCAGCATAGGCGTGTTCCGGCAGGAGAACATACACTTCCGTACCGCCGAAATGGGTTATTATATCGGCGAAAGGTACTGGGGCAAGGGATATATGACAAGCGCTGTAAAGCAGATCTGCGACTATGTTTTCGGTCACACCGACATTATCCGTATATTTGCTGAACCTTTCGCGGAAAACATCGGTTCCTGCCGCGTTTTGGAGAAAGCCGGATTCGCCTGCGAGGGCATATTGCGAAGCGCCGCATACAAGAACGGCAGAGTTTTGGATATGAAGATGTATGCCATGATAAAACCGGAATAAGCACAAAAACAGCGCCCCATAGAAGGACGCTGTTTTTTTCTGTGAGATTATGAATCTCGTCACGATTCAGATATCGCGCGAATTGCGCGCTCAATAATTATAAATTATCAATTATTTCTCACGTTCTTACGATGTCTCTCCAGTCGAGGTCACCGCGTTCGAGAGCGTGGATAAGCGCTTCACCCGTTGCAATATTGGTGGCAACGGGGATATTATGCACGTCACTGAGGCGCAGAAGTGTCATTTCGTTCGGCTCGTGTGCCTTTGCGCTGAGCGGATCGCGGAAGAAAAAGAGAACGTCTATCTCATTGCAGGAAATACGTGCGGCGATCTGCTGATCTCCGCCCTGCGAACCGCTGAGATATCTTTGTATGTTAAGACCCGTCGCCTCCGCCACGAGCTTACCGGTGGTGCCGGTAGCGCAGAGGTTATGTCTGCTGAGAACGCCGCAGTATGCTATGCAGAACTGCACCATAAGTTCTTTCTTTGAATCGTGGGCTATGAGAGCAATATTCAATTGTAACACCGCCTTTGCATGATTTGTTCCGATATTAGTCAATATTTATGGAGAGGGGTACTCTTTCACCGAGGATACGCTTGGAAATGGCATCGTAAGCCTTGAAGCCTGTGCTTCCCTTCGGAAGCGGCTTGCCCTTCGAGCCGCATACTCTGATCTCGTTATCCTCCGGTACTACACCGATAAGCGGGATACCTACGGTATCCATTACCTCGTCAAGATCATAGAGAACTTCCTCTTCCTTGAACTTTATCGGCACCTTGTTGATGATGAGTCTCTGATTTACACAGTTCTTGACATACAGGAAGTCGGAGAGCATCTGTCCGTCTCTTACGCAGACCGTATCCGGTGTGGTTACCATAAGTATAAGATCGGCAGCCTTGATAACGCTGAATACCGAGCTTCCGATACCCGCGGTATCCATGATGATGTAATCGAAATACTGTCTCATCTCTTCGCAGACACCGATGACCTTTTCGGGGTTTATCTCAATAAACGGGTTCTTTGTCGCGCAGACGAGGGACAGGTTCTCACTTCTGTCAACCTTTGTGGTAGCGTTGAGAATATCTATTTTGCCTTCGAGATACTCACCTATATCGTGACGGACATTTCCGTTGATACCAAGAATGATATCCTGACATCTCAGACCGAAGTCCAGCTCGACAATAAGAGTCTTTTTGCCGAGATAAGCAAGGCAGGAAGCAATGTTGGCTGAAGTGGTGGATTTTCCGGTCCCGCCTTTTCCGGCAGTGACAGCTATTATCTGTGACATTACGTTTACCTCCGTGATAAAGCTGTACGGATAAAAACAATCTTACGCAAGCCGAAACAGCCTTATACATACTCATTCATATTAACAAATATATTGTATCACATTTTCAGCAATTTTTAAAGACCTTTTTTCATTTTACAAGCAATTTCGTGAAAACTGCAACGAAAAAAGGTCTTTTTATTATGAATATTGCACAATCAAAATATCTTTTTGCGGTTATTTCTGTGTCATCTTCGCTTCCACGGAGTCAGAACGATGCCGTTTTCGTCGATATCCGGCTGATAGTCGTGATAAATATAGCAGTCTATGATGTTTCTGACCATGTATCGCGAGTATTCGCCCTTTTCGAGGACAACTCCGAACGCTATCTGCGGATCCTCGGCGGGATAGTAGCCCATGACCGTTGAATTGTACACTCCCGGCGAACCGGCTTCCGGTGTACCCGTCTTTATCGCGACGCTGTACGGCAGTCCGTCAAAGTTCCACAACGCCGTGCTCGTCGGCCAGTTCACGAGCGTTGATACCGCGATCATACCTTCACGCACGATATCAAAGGCTTCGTTCGTGTTCTCTATCACCGAGACTACCTGCGGCTCGGTCTTATAGAGCATCGTGTTCATATCGTAGTCCCAGACCGAGTCCACAACATACGGCTTGTACCGCACGCCGTCGTTGGCGAGGGTCATTGCCTGAACAGCGAGATGCAGCGGGGTTATCATCGTGTCGAGCTGACCTATTGCAGCCTGAAGCGTGTTGCCGCTGTCCCACGGCTCTCCGCGCAGCTCCTCGTATTCCTCCGGTGACGACATACGCCCGGAAAGCCCTCCTATCTCCAGCCCGAGATCCGTACCGTAGCCGAATTTCGCCGCGAAACTGTCAAGCTCCTCTATGCCGAGCCGTCTTCCGAGATCGTAGAAAAAGATGTTGCAAGACCATTTAAGGCAGTTCACAACGTCGTAGCCGTAATGGAAGCCGGTGCATTTAGGCTGGTAGTCCTTGTAGAATGTATATACGCCCGTACAGGTGCAGCGCGTGCTCCTGTCGATAAGCCCGTTCACAAGCCCGTCCGCTGCTGTTATCGTCTTGAATGCCGAACCGGGACGGTAAAGTCCGCTCGTGCAGCGGTTTAGCATCGGACTGCCCTCTATCGCGAGCACCGAAGCGTAGTCCTCGACAGACTGTTTAAGATCGTATGTCGGGTAATTCGCCATTCCGAGCACTGCGCCCGTTTTAGCGTCAAGCACCACTACCGCCCCTGCATCACAGTCATTTCCCCTGTCGGCGGTATTGTTGAGCCAATTTATATGGTTCGCGAGTATTTCCTGCAATGCGCGCTGTTCCTCGGTGTCTATCGTTATCCGCACACTGCTGCCCGCGGCGACTTCCTTTGTTATCATATCCGAGAGCGCCTCGCCGGACTGACTGCGCACTATCGTGCGTACTCCGTTTGTGCCGCGCAGAACGCTCTCCATTGCTTTCTCCGTGCCGTATTTTCCCAGAACGTCATTATATCCGTAACCGTCGCTTTTCAGAGCGGCGTACTCCTCCGGCGATATTGCGCCGACAGCTCCGAGAACATGCGGTGCGCTGTCGGTGATTACGTATTCTCTCGTACTTTCCTCGACGGTGTCCACGCCGGACAGCTTCATTCCGAGCTCTTTTATCTTTATTACCGTGTCTACCGAAACGTCGTCAGCGAGCACAAAGCGGTTCTCGTAGGAGAAATCCCGCTTTTCCATTTCGTACCGCACTCCGCCTATGAGACGTATCTCCTCACGGGTGAACTTCTGCGTGTCAATATCGTACTTTTTCGCAAGCGCCGAAACACAGTTGTCCGGCGTGGCATCGGCATTCACAACTATGCGGGACTTGAACTCCCGCAGCTTATCCGGGTCATTTTCCGTGAACTCGAACGGCTCCGTGTAGCTTATCGGTGCGGTATCGTTCCATTCCTCGCCGCCCGAACGCAGCACGTTCACTGCCTTGAGCAGTATTTCGTTCCTGCTTGCGGTGGGCAGAAACGCCTTTTGAAGTATAACCCTGTAAACCGGACGGTTCGTGGTCATAAGCCTGCCGGCGCTGTCAAATATCTGACCGCGTGTGGCGGGTATCTCCTGCACCGCAGTATAGCTTATCTCGGTCTGCGCGAGGTAATCGTCACCTTCAACTATCTGCATGGTGATGAGGCGTACCGTACACAGAAACAGGCACAGAAAGACAAGCAGTATCAGCGCTATACGCCTGATAAGAAGCGTTACGTTGTTCAAGCGTCACCCTCCCTGTCTTCCTCGCCGCCGTCCGTATCATCATAGAGAACTCCGACATCTTCCGTGCGCAGTCTCTGCTCCACCGTCCGCACGAGCAGGTACACTGCGGGCGACAGAACGAACGTCGCGGCAGCTGTCGGCAATATAGACGCGAAAAGTATATACTCGCCCTTCGGGATATTCCAGATCACTATATTGAACAGGTAGTCCATAGCGAACTCCGCAACCGTTGCAGCGGCAGCAACAACGCAGAAATTGAACATATTCACGCGGATAAGATTTCGCACAAGAAGCGAGGACACAACGCACACCGCCATGAGCCATACCGCGCTGAACCCGAAAACAAAGCCGAACGCGATATCCGTCATAAGCCCGCAGAAAAGCGCGAATATACACGAGGAAAGCTCATCCTCGAACATGGCGACTGCCGCCGCGAGCGGTATCAGCAGCACGGGCTGCCACGCGCCGAATATGCCCGCACGCATTATAACATAGGAAAACAACAGCATAAGAGCAAATATGCACCATTTTGCGAACCTGTATCGCTTTTCGATGCGGGAAAGCTCCTCGCCTGCCGCTCTGTATCTCATATCATACCAATTCCTTTAAGGTAAACAATTATTCCGGGATCCCGCCACGATTCAGATATGTCGGCGTAGCCGACACAACAATTATTCATTATTCATTCTTCACTATTCATTATTCACTTCTTCACTCGTCCTGTCCTTCGAAGCCGGTTATGACAAACACTCTCGTTACCTTAAAAACATCCTCTGCAGGCTCTATGACAGCGTGTTTCGTAAGCCCGTTGGAGTCGCTGTAAACGCTTCTGACAGTGCCGAATACCACATCTTCCGGGAAAACCGAGCTTCCGGACGTTATCACCACGTCGCCTTCGGCGATATCGCCGCCCTTTGAGACGTAGCTCATAAGGCAGCACCCGGCTGCAGCGTATTCCGCGTCATTCTCCGTTATACCGACAGTCTTGCTGCCCGCCGTCATTACCCCGACGTTTACATCGGGCGAGAGAATGGTCTTTACAACGGCGTAGTGCTCGGAGATCTCGCTCACCGTTCCTACAAGCCCCACCGATGTGAACACCGGATCATAGAGCGATATTCCGTCCGCGCTCCCGTGGTCTATCGTGAAGCCGCCGAATATGTCTCCTGCGCTGCGCGCCGTCACCGAACAAGGCGGTGACCATGTATAATCCCCGTGCAGCTCCGCGATACCGAGTATGCTGCGGTA
>JAFPUE010000037.1 GCA_017395555.1 Ruminiclostridium sp.
TCGGAAGTCTCGTTCTCTGTCTTGTAGGTTAAATTTTCGCTGTTGTAGCTGTAATTATTGTCGCCCGCATTTACTATCGTTTCAGAACGGTTTTCTGTGGTTTCGGCAGTAAAGTTCGTTACAGGCGCAGAGACGCTGTTCTCTGAAATCTGCGATATATTCCGGACGTTCTGTTCATTCCGGATATCCGTGCTTTCGGAAGTCTCGTTCTCCGTCTTGTATGTTAAATTTTCGCTGTTGTAGCTGTAATTATTGTCGCCCGCATTTACTATCGTTTCAGAACGGTTTTCCGTGGTTTCGGAAGTAAAGTTCGTTACAGGCGCAGAGACATTGTTCTCTGAAATCTGCGATATATTCCGGACGTTCTGCTCATTCCGGATATCCGTGCTTTCGGAAGTCTCGTTCTCTGTCTTGTAGGTTAAATTTTCGCTGTTGTAGCTGTAATTGCTTCCGGCGGTGTTTATTACTGTTTCGTCATGATCCGACACATTCTCCGCATAATTATCTGCCGGAAAAGGACTGTCGCCGGAGATCTCCTCCCGCCTGTAAACAAGCCCGGGAAGCATATTATAGATATAATTGCCGGGATAGGAGTTGCTCTCGCTGTGCGTATCGAAAAAGCGCTGCATCAGAGCCGTCATATCCACAAAAGTATAGCGGAATGAACGCAGATCCTCCGTTATCACAGAGGTAATTATGCTCTCGTCAAGATCGACTGTACCGCCGATATACGAAAGCACCTCCGACACCTTTGTATAGGCGCTGCTGTCGGATATGCGGAGGTAGTGCAGATTCCGCTCAACGCGCTCCGAGACAAACGGCAGGAACCGCTTTGTTACAGTCGGGTCTGTCAGCCTGCCCTCAAGTATCAGACGTCGGACTATCATAAGCCGCAGCGTATATCCGATATCCGTGCGCAGGCGTTTTTCCTCGTCAAGCCTGTTTTTGAGCGCATTGAAAAAGATCAGCGTCTCGCCGTTGAACGGAAAAGGCTCTGTATCGCTGTATTTTGCAATGATCGCCGCGGCAAAATCGCTTGCCTTCGCAAGTGCGGCAAAGCGCTGCCGCATCGGGGAGATCACGGCTATATTACGGGCAGTCATACGATACATAAGTGCTCCTTAACGCAGATCATTATATACCCGGTCCGAGCGGCAGCTCAGTTATGCCGTTGTGCGCGATCTTCATGGACTGCACCAGAACCGCGCTGTCCATAGCATCGAGCGGCGAAAACTCACGTTCGACAATGACACCGTTTGTCACGAAGAACATTCTCACGGTCTTGCCGTCCTTTTTGACCGAAATGGTAATAGAGGATATCTGCGTCCCCACATCGAAGAATGCGAACGCTATATCGGTAAGCGTCGAATGGAGCGCTCGTTCGAGCACCAGAAAATCGGGATTTCTCTTCGGCTTTCTGAGTATAACGGGCGCACTGTTGTTACCGCCGTCCACGATAGTCTCAACTTCTATTGAGCTGGAGATATTCTGCACCTTGCCGAAGCTGCACGAAAAGCCGTCAAGATTGACGGTAAACGAATACCCCGGTATAAATTCGGAAGACAAGGACTGTCCCATAACGACGGTTCACCACCTGACACATTATATTTTGAACGCGTTTTCCGGTTCATCGTTCAGCTTGCTGTTTATGCGCGATATCTCGCGGCACCAGCGCTGCCGCTCCATGTGGCTGAACTGCTCGATCTCGCTGTTCTGCCAGTGCATATAATAGCCGATGAACGCCATTTCCTCATAGATCTTATCAGCCGGATATGTCACTATTCTCCGGCTTCCAGAAAATTTACGGGTATCTCTATCGGCTGTCCGCAGTGTGGGCAGACCGACTTATACACGGGCATTTCCATTGTATTTATCTTGGAGTAGAGATCCTGAAGGTATGCGAGGTCGATCGTAAAGAGTCCCTCAACTACGCGTGTATCCACCGCGGGAAGCGTTCCGAGACTCTTAATTACTCTCGACAGGATTATTATGGTAAGGTAGCCGGGATTCTGCTGCACTCTCGGGTCTTTAAGCGGGATAATCTCGTCACCCGCATTCGCAAGGCGCATAACGCCCTCACGGTGCAGATTGCCGTTCATATCCATATACCCCTTGGGCAGCGTGAATTTGAATTCCGTTTCAAACATAGGAAACACCTCTTTTGTCAATCATTTTTACGAACAGGTCATGGTGCCCTGAAAGCCCCTTTTTCAAGGCGGTATCATCAGCACCCGATATTCACCCATAACATTATACATTAAAAGTCTAAACATTACAAGTATTTTAATGAAAATACTACATTATGCATATTTTTTTATATCATTTATGTGCACATTCGACAAACAAAATATACTGCAACACATTTTTTGCATTTTCACCTTTCCCGACAATATGAAACTGCCGGGTACGGATAATTTTCCCGCACCCGGCAGAGCCGTTTGTTCATATTATGCCATTATCTTCTCAAATGCCACAAGACTGTCGTGTCCCGTCACGATTCAGAACCGTCGCCGAAGGCGACACCACAATTATTCATTATTCACTTCTCACACCCTTATTCCGTCGTCCTTGGTGTCGGCGCGGACAGTTGTGAAGTCGCTGAGCAGCCAGTCAAAGCTGCCGGTAGTAACCGTGCTTCCGCAGTATTCACACTTGCCGGAGCTTGAAATATCGAGCGGTGCTCCGCAGTTGGGGCAGAACTTCGGCTGATCCGATGCGCCGCCTATACTTCTCATGAATTTCATAAGATAGCGCATCTTCCACATTGTGGTCTTGTCTCCGCGGATTATCTCTCCCGTATCGTCGTTAGTCTGATAGTCGATATACTCGGTATTCAGATAGACTGTGACGTACTCATACTCGCTGTCACGCACATAGCTGGTCAGATAAACGTTCTTGAAGGTGTAATTCTCGTAGTGGTAGGTAACGTGCTGATCTATCTTTGACTGCACCTGCTTCATCGTGGTGTTGTACAGGTTGTTGTGCATAATGCCGCGCACCGGTTCAAGGTCACGCGCACACCACGCGTTCTGTACATCTACGAAGGTCTTCTGCGCAAACGCGATCATCGGCTCATAGCCGAACGACGGATCGGATTGCCGTACAGCGTCGCGCACCTCGACATTACGGTTGGGTACGGTGACCTGCTTGTTCCTGCTCCGGGACGGCTGTTGCCGCTGCTTTCCACTGTTCTTGGAAGGCTTCGATGCCCATCTGCCGCCTAAATAAAGCATCACGACGACAATGCCGATCATAAAGAGCATTTCCTCCCATGTCATTTCGCCGGAGCCGCCGGAACCGCCCGAATAAGAGTAGTCGTCATCATCATCGTCCCACGAGCTATAACCGCCGCCGTAGCTGTAATCATCATCGTCATAATCATAGCTGTAATCGTAGCTGTAATCATAGTCGTTTGCGTCGAACGCGGAAATGCCGGCGCACAGCAGTACAGCGGCTACCAACCCCGCAGCGGCAAACGTGAACAGGCGTTTCATTGCATAGCCTCCCCCAAAAACGGTTTCTTCATAAATTGTGCCTTCCGCCGATCACTACGGCGAAAGGCACGGCAAACATCATTGTTTACTATCAGCTTTTGGTGTATTTCTTTACTTCGTCAATAAGCTCCTGACCGTAGATAGAAGCGAATACGTCCATTACCGACGAGGTTGCCTCCTTGAACGGCTCAAGATCGGGATAGCATATCTCCATGCCCTTTTCTTCAAGAGCCGAAATAAAGTCCTCGGTCTGCTTCTTTATGATCTGTCTGTTCTCATCGGACGCGTCCTTTGCCGCCTTTGTGAGTATATCACGGTACTCGGGCGTGAGCGATGTCCAGATATCGTTCCTTATCGTGAACGGCATAGCGTCATAGCTGTGATTTGTTATAGACAGGTACTTCTGCACCTCATACAGTCCGTTGTTGTAGATTACGGGTATCGGGTTCTCCTGCGCGTCGAACTCACCGTTTTTGAGCGCCTCTTTCAGCTCACTGAACGGGAAGCTCTTCGGGTTGGCTTTCAGCGCCGACATCGTCTCCATAACTATCTGGTTCTCGGGAGTGCGTATATTCAGTCCCGCCATATCCGCGACAGTCTTTACCGGACCTGTCTTTTCGGACGTGGTAACGCAGCGGAAGCCGTTGTCAAAATACGAGAGAACATGAATATTGAACTGTTCGAGGTCACCGCTTACATTCTGCATGATATCCGAGTCAACGAAGCTCCACGCGGAGTCGAAGTCCGAGAACAGGAACGGCAGCGCCGATACTCCCATTTTCGTAGCATAAGCCGCGTAATTGCCCGCGCTCGATACGGTCATATCCACCTTGCCGTCAATAAGTCCCGCAATAAGATCGGCATCGTTTCCGAGCTCCGCGGACGGGTGTATCTCGATTATGATGTTACCGCCGGTCTCCTTTTCAACGGTCTCCTTGAACTTCTGGAAGCCCACGCCTCTCGGATCGTCCGCGCCTGTGGAATATCCCGCGTGTATCGTCAGCGGATAGGTTATATCCGAATTTGCGGCCGGGGCAGCCTCGGTCCTTGCCGCAGCTGTATCGGCAGGTGCCTGTGTTGAAGCGGGGGTACCGCCGGAATTGCAGCCGGATGCCGCAAGTGTGAGCGCGAGTATCATTGATGTGACAGCCGTTATGTATTTTCTCATTCTGAAATACCTCCGTTTTCTGTGATTATGTCAGTCTTTGTTGCCGTATTCTTCCTCGGAATATATGCTGTACATATTCTTACCGTTTTCCTTTACCTTGTACAGTGCCTTGTCCGCGTTCTTGTACAGCGTCTCGTAGTCACGTCCGGCGGAGGGATATATCGCAACGCCTACGCTCGACGATACGTTCACCGACTTCTTGCGTGCGCGGTATGTCTCCTGCATCTGATTGCATATTGCTTTCGCCTTGTTCTCGATTATGCTTCTGCCGAGCTTTCTGCCGTCATTGGAGAGCGAGAGGAACGCCGCGAACTCATCGCCGCCGATACGCCCAACGCAGTCCTTGTCGCTGAACACAATGCAGAGCTTCTTCGCAACATCGGAGAGCACCTGATCTCCCATAGCGTGACCGAGGTTGTCATTCACGCCCTTGAAGTTGTCAAGGTCTATTATGTATATCGCGAACAGATCGTTTTCGGTAGCTTCGTTCAGCTTCGCCTGAACGTGCTCGTAAAACGCGCCCTTGTTGAAGATGCCGGTCAGCGGATCGGTCTCCGCCTTCTGTATCAGCCGCAGCTCCTTGTTCATCTGCTCGTCAACGTTTATAAGGCTTCCGACTATCTGTACAGCCTTGCCGTCATTGGAACGGATAACGGTGGATTTCAGCTTGAACCAGCTGTAAGTGCCGTCAACGCACTTTACACGGAACTCGCCGCGTATCGTATTGTCCTTGTTATCCTGCACATTCAGGAACTCTTCCCTGATGCCGCCGTCGTCGGAATGTATCAGCTTCAGCAGATCGAGCGTTTCCTCATGCGTGAAACTGTTCTTGTCGGTTTGCAGTATATTGTCGGTATTTCCGTCTATCGTGAGCATTTTCTTCATGAAGTCGTAATCGAAGATTATATCCTGCGCCTCGACGGTAACGAGCTTGAAGCGCTCATTGCTCTTGGTGATAGTCTCGTTGTTCTTGAGCAGATAAAGAATGGATATAAACAGAAGTGCGAAAGCGAATGCCACCGCGAGTATGACAATGATGACATAGCTTGATATCATCGAGGTCTGCTGCGAGATAACGGACTGAGGAAGAACCGTCGCGAAAAGCCAGTCATGCAATCCTACCGGAGTAAGCACAACGATCAGGTCTTTCTTTCCGCTGCGGTAACGAAGGACTGTCTCTTCATCCTTGGACACCTGCGACGAGTCGATGTAATCGAACAAATTGGTCATATCCGCGCTTACAAGGTAAGTGGAGGGGGAGCGTGCAAGCACCGTGCCGTCCTCGGTGAGAAGTATATTTGTGCCGCTCTGCGCAAAGCTGACGGTATCGACGAGCGTTCCGAGAATGCTCTTATCGAACGTGCCGAAAACCACGCCGTTCACCTTGCCGTCCTTCTTTATCGGGACAGCAAGCACAAGCACCTCGTCACCCTCCTCGTCAACGGTGGTGGTGTCCGAGATAGCGTTCACGCCTGTCATTGCCTCTTTGAAGTACGGTTCGAGCAGAATATTTCCCGACGACATACCGTTGTAGTTTATGGTAGTGCCTGCGGAGTTCGCAACGCCGATCGTCTTGAAAGCACCTATACCCTTTGTGGACATGATCGTGCTTTTCATGGCATTATAGTCGGTAAGGTCTATGTCGCTGAAATAGCGAACCTGCGATTCAAGCATGACGAGCTGGTCGTCGAGCTTCGTATTGAATACGGCAGCCACAGCCTTGGCATTCTCGGCGAGATACGCCTGTGTGGTGTCTTCTATAAGCCCGTCAATACTGCCGTTGAACCAGAGCAGAGTTACAGCGAGTATTATAATTGTGAACAGTATCGCGACGATAGTCGGAAGCTGGTTTTTGATAGTTTTTATCATGTATTACCCGCCTTGCAAATGTGTCTGAGCATAATTGTCCAAGTTTATTATCTTATATTATATCACATCTCACGCTGCTATTCAAGTATTTTTGCATAAAATATGTCCGATTTTTTTAATTTTTTTGTTTGGTAAAACAGAAACATAAGATCCGGCGTGCCGAACCGACGAAAATAAGGCAATGTCTTTCGGAAACAATCAAATGGTAATATTGCACATTTTCATTTGCTTAAAGCAGCACTTTTTATGCTATTTTCCTGCATCGCGTTTCTTATCACCAGTTTTGACAAATTTTTAGCAAAATAAATGCAAAAAAGGATTGATTTTTTACCGGATATGTGATATTATAAAGTATATTATTGATTATTGTGGGTAATTATGTTGAAAGCTTCGTTATATCATATAATCAAATACATACTCGTTTTCGTTCTGACAGCGGCTTTGTGCGCTTCCCTGCTCGTGTGTTCGGCGCTGATACCGAGTAATGCCGTAAGGGACAATACCCTGCGCTCCGCTCAGTTTTTTCAGGACAACGGGATATTCTATGACCGGATAGAGGGCGTTCCCGCTTCACGAGTCGATAACTACGCCGATACCATTACCGTTGACATCGGCTGGTGCTTCGACGAAAACGACCCGTTCAAAAGCACGATGCTCGCGGAGTATTATACCACTGAAACGGAAAATGTGCGCGACAGCTTCTCAAAAGGTCTTCTCGACAGCGGTTATGACAGATCGGAGTACCTGCGCTACTGGCACGGCTCGGCTGCCGTATCGCGGATCATGCACCAGTTCACGGATATCTCAGGTATGCGCGTCTGTGCTGCCGTGATAATGATACTTCTCGCCGCAGCGCTTTTGACAGTGCTCATTATGAACAGACTGTATGCCGAGGCGGTATGCAGCGTGCTCGCGCTGATATCCGTAAGTGTCTGGTTCGTACCGGAGGCGATACAGAATGTCTGGTGCTTCATAATAATGCTCGCTGTATCGCCGATTTGCGCAATGTTCGCGATTAGGAATAAATATGAACAAATCTGCACAATTCTCCTGATAAGCGGCGTTGTAACAAACTTCTTCGACTTTCTGACCACCGAGACTCTGACCCTGCTGTTCCCTCTGATACTCGTGATATCTATAAAACGCCGCACAGGCGGGAAGCTGCGGGACGATATGATGTACGCGGTGAAATGCTGCGCGCTGTGGCTGTGCGGATACTGTTTCATGTGGGTGCTCAAGTGGATATGCGCGGCGGCGGTTCTCGGTACGGACGTTATGCCGTTTGTCGGCGAGCACATCTCCGAGAGAATGTATGACCGCGGCGACAGCGGACTTATTCCGTTCATAGCCGAAATGTTCATGCGCAACACCGGCTGCCTGTTCCCCGCCGGATACAACGAGCCCGGAATAATCGGGGCGGTACTGCTTGTGCTCGGCTTCTGCTTCTATATTTTCGTGTTCCGGAAAAAGGGCTGGGATAAAGGCACGATCGCTATATTCCTGCTGCTCGGAGCGGTAGTGTTCATGCGCTATCTTGTTCTGCACAACCACTCCCACGGGCATTATTTCTTCACATACCGCGCACAGGCATCTGCTGTGCTTGCGGTGCTGCTTTCGGCGGCGGAGTTTACCGGAGTAAGAGTAAAAAATGGGAAAAAGACTTGATATTTCATACGTCATGCCGTGCCTGAACGAAAAAAACACGGTGGGACGCTGCATAGACGAGGCGAAAGCCTTCATAGAAAAGAACGCTCTGCAGGGAGAGGTCATTGTTGTCGATAACGGCAGCAACGACGGCTCTGTCCGGGAAGCCCTCTCGCACGGAGCGCGGGTCATACAGGAATCCCGGCGCGGCTACGGCAGAGCGATACGAACAGGAATACTGCACACGAGAGGAAGTGTTATCGTGATAGGCGACTGTGACAGCACCTACGACTTCCGGCGATGCGGGAGGTTTTATTTCCCGCTTGCGGAGGGAAAATGCGATATGATGATCGGGGACAGGTTCTCCGGCGGGATAGAGAAAGGCGCAATGCCGCCGCTGCACAGGCTCGGCGTACCGTTCCTGTCGTGGTGCGGGAGAATGAAGTTCGGCGTTAAGGTACGGGATTTCCACTGCGGACTGCGCTCGGTGACACGGAGCGCCGCGGCGAAAATGCGGTTCCGGACGACGGGAATGGAGTTCTCGACAGAGTTCATCGCGGAAGGCGCACGAAACGGACTGCGGATAGGGCAGACTCCCGCAAAGCTTCGGCGATGTACCGAAAAGCGACGGTCAAAGCTGCGAACGTTCCCGGACGGGCTCCGGCATTTAAAGTATATTTTATCGTATTGATCTGCATACATATTTTAGGAGGAACACAATGGAACAGGAAAAGATACTTGGAAAAGGCATGATAAAAAGGCGCGCACGGGGCTTTTTATCGTTCATACTGTCGCTGATTATGGCGGTGGAGATGATTGGACCGGTGCAGGTTTTTGCGAATGAATATAATGTTACCGTACTTTCCAACGGAACAATTCTCCAACCGGAAGATGAGATAAACTATTACGGATTACCATATTCTGATAGTACAGTACATGGTGTCTATACTCAGTTTAAACCATCAGGAACATCTGAATTAACTTATTATGGTTATACAATTATGCCGACATTTGCAGATGTTTGTGGCAGTTCATATTGGAACGGATATACCCCTCCTGAAGGAGAAACATTCAGCGGTTGGCAAATTTATAGTATTACAAATGAATATAATGCCGGCAGTGAAGGGTATGATTTCACAATTATATTTGTTCCTTCTTTCGCAGCTTCGCATACCATTACCTATCACATTTCCAACGGTACGAATTCCTCTGACAATCCCACCAGTTACATAGAAGGCGTAGGTGTAGCAACTATCGCCGCTGCTGTGCCCGACACAGGATATGAGTTCGGCGGTTGGTTCGATAATCCGTCATACAGCGGTACAGCAATAACATCTATACCGGCTACTGCAAACACCGACATTGATCTGTATGCTAAGATCACACTTGAAGAATACAGCATTACATTCAACAACAACGGCGGAACATTTGCCGAGGGTTATGAGCCGCCCACATCTTATACACTGGGCACTGAGGTAACGCTTCCGACGGCTGAGAATATAACTTATTCCGGAAAAGTATTTGAAGGCTGGCTCGACGAAGAGAATTTACCGGTTACAGAAATTACAAGCGACTCTACAGGTGACAGAACGTTCTTTGCACAATGGAGATCTCCCGAAATTTACACAATAAAATATCACGAGAACGGAGGAGAATACGTCGGCGAGTATGAGCCGCCTGCGACTTATACCGAAGGTGTCGGCGCTACACTCCCCACAGCAGATAACATCACCAAAGAAAACAGCACCTTTGTCGGCTGGCATGATAACGAAAGTCTTACAGGTGACCCGATAACCGCTGTCGGCAACAATGAGACAGATAACAAGGAATTCTGGGCAGAATGGACAGGAAAGACAGCTATTACTCCCGTTGTCACAATGTCAGACTATGAGTACGACGGAACGGCACATGAAGCGACTGTATCGGGAATACCCGACGATTACGACGGTGAAATAACGGTCACTTATTCCGGAACAGGAACAACTACATATGCTTCAAGCACCACGGCTCCGAAGAACGCGGGTTCATACAGCGTTTCTGTAACAGTTACTGAAACAGCGAACTATGCTTCTGCCAGCGCAGTCGTTAATTACACAATAGATAAAGCGCCTCTCTACATTACACCCAAAGAATACTCCATTTCCTTCTATGATACATCAATCGATGTAACAAATGCTGAGAAAACCGGATATATAATTGATGATTCCTGCCTTAAAACCGGTGACACTCCGTCATCCGTCTATGAAGGATTTAATTTTGACAACTATTTTACATATCAGTATATGTCATATCCTGCCGAAGGTGATTTTCTTCAGCTATATGATAGAGTAGGCGGCGATTACGATATCGTTTTATATTATGATGAAAGTGTTTTGTATCCCGCATTTGAAGAAAAGAATCCCAACTACTCTATATACCCTTTATATGGAAAGCTAAATATTGTTCCCAAGGAATTGACCATAACATGGACAAATAATACTTTCCCGTATGACGGCGATCCTCATGCTCCTACAGCTTCATTCGATCAAAATGAGTTCTATTATCAATCGTTTGATATTCCAGGAGAATCAGAACCATATATTGTTTCTGACTTTGGAGATTTTAACGGAGCTGTTCTTACAATTACCGGCGATAACGTAACCGAGGGCAAAGCGATAAATGTCGGTAACTATACCGCTACGGCAACGCTTTCCTTCAATGACGACGATGTTGCGGCGTGCTATGTTATCAAAGAAGGCGACGAGACCTACAACTTTACCATAACACCAACCGATCTGACCGTCACCGCTCCCGAGGGAATAAACGCCGATTATACCGGAACCGCACAGGAACTTGTAAGCGGCGGCTCGGTAAAATTCGGTGATACAACAGTCGGGTCATTTGTTTACGCAGTGACAAGCGATACCACAGAACCGGGCGAAGGCGCATATTCTGCCGACGTACCGGAGCGCACAGATGCAGGTACTTACTATGTATGGTACAAGGCGGTCACCGAAAATACCAACTATAATATACCCGCTCCGGCTTATGTTACCGCAAAGATCAACCCCGTCAGTCTGACTGTGACTGCGACAACCCCCGACACCATAAGCTACGGTGACGCTGCTCCCACCTATACCGCGACATTCACCGGCTTAAAGGGTACCGATACGACGGCTTCTGTCGGAACCGTTACATTCAGCTGCACATATGAACAGGGCTCCGATGCAGGCGACTATACCATTACTCCCACAATAACGACAGCGGACAGGGGCGCAAAATATTCAAACTATTCCATAACGTTTGCAGAAGGCACTCTTACCGTAAGCCCGAAAGCTGTAACAGTCACGATTACCGGACACTCCGACACAAAGGACTATACCGGCTCGGAACAGTCCGTAAGCGGATATGACGCTTCTTCCGACAGTGATCTTTATGATACAGACTATATTGTTTTCTCCGGAACAGCTTCGGCAGTCGGAACAAATGTCGGAACCTATGATATGGAACTTGCGGCTTCGCAGTTCTCCAATTCCAACACCAATTTCACCGTAACATTTGAAGTTACGGACGGCAGCCTGACGATCACCGCTGTTCCTGCAACCGTAACGGCTCCCGATGCGAATAACCGCATTTACGACGGCACGGAAAAAGCTCTCGTTACCGGCGGCAGCGCAACAGGCGGAACGCTGGTATACGCGCTTGGCACGAATGAGACCGACGCTCCAACGACTTTCGGCGATGATGTTCCGGTCGGCACAGATGTTGGCGACTACTATGTATGGTATTACGCAAAGCCCGACAGCAACCACACCGCGTCTGCAAAAGGCTGCGTAAAGGTCACCATTACCGCCGCAAGCATGACGATCACCGCACCGAATGCTAATAACCGCGATTATGACGGTACAGAGGACGTTCTCGTTACAGGCGGCTCGGTAACGGGCGGCACGATGAAGTACGCGCTCGGAAACAACGAAACTACGGCTCCGATCGATGATAAGTTCACAACAACGGTCCCGACGGGAACATATGCAGGCGATTATTATGTATGGTATTGGGCGGTACCGCTCACCGGATACTCGGAAGATACTTCCACCCCGGCTTGTGAAAAGGTAACTATCAATCCGAAAGCAATCGCTGTCACAATAACCGGACACACCGATTCCGTAGATTATGATGCAGCGGAGCATACCGTAAGCGGATATGATGCCGTCTGCACCGACACGCTCTACGACGCGTCGAAGATCGTCTGCTCCGTATCGGCTTCCGTGACCGGAACAAATGCCGGAACATATCCCATGGGGCTTTCGGCAGACGAATTCGGTTATGACGACAACAATTTCAGCGCGACCTTCACCGTTACCGACGGACAGCTCGAAATTAAAAAGGCGGCGATAAATCCTTCCGTTTCGATAACAGGCTGGACATACGGACAAACCGCAAACACACCGGTACTTGCGGAAGGTTCAAACCCCGGAGGAGCAACACCGGTATATAAGTACAAAGCTGCATCTGCGGCAGACACCACCTATACAACAACTGTTCCGGTAAACAAGGGCGATTATACGTTGAAGGTTGAAATACCCGAGACAAACAATTATCTCGCGGGAAGCGATACCGCAGATTTCACGATCTCCCCCGCTACCCTTACGATAAAAGCGGATGATATTGAGATAGATTACGGTTCCGCTATACCCGATTTTACGGTAACGTATGACACTCTTGTAAACGGAGATTCTGCCGCTGATATCGGCGTGGTGACATATACATGTTCCTACACAGCTACAAGCGTTGCGTCAACTTATTCTATTGAACCCGAAGTAACCACTCAGGGAACAGCTTACTCAAACTACTCAATTTCTTACGAAAACGGAACGCTTACGGTCAACAAGCTGGCTATAACTCCCACCATAAGCATTGATGAGTCAAAGGTGTATGACGGCTTGCCTATCACTGCTGCAACTGTTTCCGGCAACCCCGGCAGCGGTCTTGTAACGTTCTACTATACGGGCAGAGACGGAACGACTTACGAAGCCTCAATTCCTCCGACAGCAGTAGGAAAATACAGCGTTTATGCAACGGTAGGTGAAAGTGCGAACTATAAGGCCGGTGTGACCGGCACAGCAGACTTCGAGATAACCGCGGCTGACATTTCCCCCTCTGTCTCGATTACCGGCTGGACTTACGGCGAAACGCCAAACGCACCGAGCCTTGCAGACGGTTCAAACCCCGGCGGCGGTGAAGTGAAATACTTCTATATAGGCAGAGACGGAACAACTTATGAGGAATCCGAATATGTTCCCACACAAGCGGGAAAGTACACGGTAAAGGCAGTTATCCCCGCAACCGATAACTACAACGGCAATGTAGCAACAGCAGATTTCACGATCTCACCAAAGACTGTTGCGATCGAATGGACGGATACTTCCCTCACCTACAACGGTGCAGATCAGAAGCCCACCGCGACAGCTGCAAATCTTGAAACCGGTGATACCTGTACAATAACAGTTGACGGTGCAAAGAAGAATGCTTCTGCGACTGCATACACCGCGACAGCGACCGAGGTAAGCAATCCCAACTACAAACTCCCGACCGAGAACACCACATCGTTCTCTATCACAGAAAAGGAAATCGGCATTAATTGGGGAACAACGACGTTTGAGTACGACGGTGAGAACCATGCTCCGACAGCTACGCCAACCGGAGTTGTTGATGGTGACACCTGTGATATCACCGTAACGGGCGCAGAAAAGAACGTTGGAACCTACACCGCTACCGCAAGCATTACCAACACGAATTACAAGCTCCCGACAGAGAATACAACGTCGTTCTCTATCACAGAAAAGGAAATCGGCATTAACTGGGGAACAACGACGTTCGAGTATGACGGCGAGAACCATGCTCCGACAGCTACGCCAACCGGAGTTGTTACAGGAGATTCCTGTGACATAACCGTTACAGGCGCAGAAAAGAACGTCGGTACATACACCGCTACGGCAAGCATTACCAACACGAATTACAAGCTCCCGACAGA
>JAFPUE010000006.1 GCA_017395555.1 Ruminiclostridium sp.
AAATTGAATTATTTCTGTGGGGTACATACTACCGGATAACCGGCGCGTGTATCTTACCTTTAATATTATACAGGATTTGGCTCTCAATATCAAGTCTTTTTGATAAATTTCTGACACAAATTCCCAATACAAAAATGCAAAACTTTTATAGTCTGATTTGTGCATAATCAACAAAATGTTGATAGAATAGGGCTTTGACGGCACTATATGTTGGATTGTGGTTCAGAGCATATATATACCATTTATAATAATATATAAAACAAGGCCTCATAATGGAAAAAATTTTTAACTTATTTTGTAAAAAATTACTTGACAAAAGACGCGATTTGTTATATAATAAAATACTGAATTATAATGGTCATACTAACCGAACAAGAAATTTTTGGCATTGTTTTTGCCGATCTTTCAAAAAAATAAGGAGTGATCTAAGCCAATGGTGAATGTAAAGCCGGTGCAGATGGGTAATACTACCCGAATGAGTTTTTCCAAGATCAATGAGGTCATTGAGATGCCAAACCTCATCGAGATCCAGAAGAACTCGTACAAATGGTTCATGGAAGAAGGTATCAAGGAAGTATTCGATGATATTTCGTCCATAACCGATTCAAACGGCAAGCTGGTTCTCAGTTTCGTGGATCACAGCATCGACGAGACACCCAAGTACACCATCGAGGAGTGCAAGGAACGCGACGTTACCTATGCTGCTCCGCTTCGTGTGAAGGCGAGACTTCGCAACGAAGAAACCGGAGAAGTCGCGGAAAGCATGATCTACATGGGCGATTTCCCGCTCATGACAGACAGCGGTACATTCGTAATAAACGGTGCGGAGCGTGTCATCGTATCACAGCTCGTCCGTTCGCCCGGCGTTTATTTTGGCTTTGAATACGATAAAACGGGTAAGAAGCTGTTCACATCACAGGTCATCCCGAACCGCGGCGCGTGGCTCGAATATGAAATGGACAGTAACGATATCTTCTATGTCCGTATAGACAAGAACAGAAAGATACCCGCTACAACGCTTGTCCGTGCTCTCGGAAAGGGAACAGACGACGAGCTGTTCGGACTGTTCGGAGAAGACGAGCGTATCCGTCAGACGGTGCTCCAGAAGGATACCACTAAGAACAAGGAAGAAGCGCTCCTTGAAGTTTACAAGAAGCTGCGTCCGGGTGAGCCTCCCACGGTTGAGTCCGCGGAAACGCACCTCAATAACCTCTTTTTCGATGCGAAGAGATATGATCTCTCCCGCTTCGGAAGATATAAATTCAACAAGAAGCTCGGCGTTGCGAACAGAATTGTCGGACATAAGCTCGCAGGCGCAGTGTTCAACACGTTCACCGGCGAAATGATAGCCGACGAGGGCGAGAGCGTTACTCCCGAGCTCGGTGCAGCTATCGAGCAGGCAGGCGTAATGGAAGTTCTGCTTGAAACCGAGAACGGACCTATCAAGGTAATAGGCAACGGAACCGTTGATATCAAGGACTATATCCCGGAAGAGATCGATCCGCTCAAGCTCGGCATCAACGAGAGAGTTACAGCTTCCGTGCTCCGTGAGATACTTGAAGAGAACGACAGCACCGAGGATATCGAAGCAGCTCTTAAAGCAAGAGTGGACGAGCTTGTTCCAAAGCACATCACTATCGACGATATATTCGCAAGCGTAAGCTACTTCATAAACCTCTGTGAGGGCGTGGGCAATGTCGATGACATAGACCACCTCGGCAACAGACGTATCCGCTCCGTAGGTGAGCTGCTGCAGAATCAGTTCCGCATCGGCTTCACAAGAATGGAGCGCGTTATCAGAGAGCGTATAGGTCTCCAGCAGGACACCGAGAAGATCTCTCTCAACAACCTTGTCAACATCAGACCCGTTGTGGCTGCGATCAAGGAGTTCTTCGGATCATCCCCGCTGTCACAGTTCATGGATCAGAACAACCCGCTGGCAGAGCTTACTCATAAGAGAAGACTTTCTGCACTCGGCCCCGGAGGACTTTCCCGTGACCGTGCCGGATTTGAGGTCCGCGACGTTCATTACTCACATTACGGACGTATGTGTCCTATTGAGACTCCTGAAGGTCCTAACATCGGACTTATCTCCTACCTCGCATCTTTCGCGCGTATCAACGAGTACGGCTTTATCGAAGCTCCGTACCGCAAAGTCGAGCACGGCACAGGCAGGGTACTCGACGAAGTTGTTTATATGACCGCCGACGTTGAGGATCTTTATACGGTAGCACAGGCGAACGAGCCCCTTGACGAGAATGGAAAGTTCAAGAGAAAGCGCGTAACCGCAAGACGCAGAGACGAGATCATAGAAGTCAAGCCGGAAGAAGTTGACTACATGGACGTTTCGCCTAAGATGGTTGTTTCTGTGGCTACAGCTATGATACCGTTTCTTGAGAACGACGACGCGAACCGTGCTCTTATGGGTGCGAACATGCAGAGACAGGCTGTTCCGCTTATGGTGACACAGAACCCGATAGTTGGTACGGGTATGGAGTACAAGGCGGCTGTCGATTCCGGAGTTTGTGTTCTTGCAAAGGAAGACGGCGTTGTTACCCGTGTTACCGCAGACGAGATCGATGTAAGAAACGCAAACGGCGAAGATACAAAGTACAAGCTCATCAAGTTCAAGCGCTCCAACCAGGGTACCTGCGTAAACCAGCGTCCTATCGTAAGCAAGGGCGACGAGGTCAAGGCAGGTCAGGTACTCGCAGACGGTCCCGCTACAAGCCAGGGCGAGATTTCGCTCGGTAAGAACGCTCTTATCGGCTTCATGACATGGGAAGGCTACAACTACGAGGATGCCGTTCTTATCAACGAGAAGCTGGTTTACAATGATGTTTATACATCTATCCATATAGAGGAATACGAGCTCGAATGCCGCGACACGAAGCTCGGACCGGAGGAGATCACAAGGGATATCCCGAACCTGAGCGACGATGCACTCAAGGATCTCGACGAGAACGGTATTATCAGAATAGGCGCAGAAGTCCATTCCGGCGATATACTTGTCGGAAAGGTAGCGCCCAAGGGCGAGACCGAGCTCACGGCGGAAGAGAGACTGCTCAGAGCGATATTCGGCGAGAAGGCAAGGGAAGTGCGCGACAGCTCACTTCGTGTGCCTCACGGCGAGAGCGGTGTTATCGTGGACGTTAAGGTGTTCACGAGAGAGAACTGCGACGAGCTTGCTGCGGGCGTCAATATGGCAGTGCGCTGCTACATTGCGCAGAAGAGAAAGATCTCTGTCGGCGATAAGATGGCGGGCCGCCACGGAAACAAGGGTGTCGTTTCCCGCATACTGCATCAGGAGGATATGCCCTTCCTGCCCGACGGAACTCCGCTCGATATCGTACTGAACCCGCTCGGCGTTCCTTCCCGAATGAATATCGGACAGGTGCTTGAAGTGCATCTCGGATATGCGGCGAAGGCACTCGGCTGGAAGGTAATGACCCCCGTATTCGACGGTGCGCACGAAGCCGACATCAGAGAGATGTTTGCTATGGCGGAGGCACAGAGAGCCGAGTATGAGGGCAAGGACGGCCCCGGCATCGACTTCTCGAAGATACCTATGACACAGGAAGCGAAGACGCAGCTTATAGACGGAAGAACCGGCGAGAAGTTCGACAGCCTCGTAACGGTAGGTTATATGTACTACCTTAAGCTGCATCACCTTGTTGACGATAAGATACACGCACGTTCCACAGGTCCTTACGCACTTGTTACGCAGCAGCCGCTCGGCGGTAAGGCGCAGTTCGGCGGACAGCGTTTCGGTGAGATGGAAGTCTGGGCTCTCGAAGCATACGGTGCGGCATATACTCTGCAGGAGATACTCACCGTGAAGTCCGATGACGTAGTCGGAAGAGTAAAGACCTACGAAGCTATCGTAAAGGGCGAGCC
>JAFPUE010000038.1 GCA_017395555.1 Ruminiclostridium sp.
GCTTTCTCAGCCGTTGCTTTCGCCGCTGCCGCCGTTCTCACCGTTCCCGCCTTCGCCGTTGTTTTCGGGCTCGGTGACTTCCTCCTCGGTAGGCTCTCTGTCGAAGCATACCGCGATAGCCTTCTTTTTCTTGTCGAAAACAAAGATATCGTGGTAAAGAAGACCCTCAACGAGAGTTCCCGCAATACCGGGAGGATCCTTGTGTATCTTGTAATCCTGCAGCTTCACGGGGGCGGGAGCGCACATCGGGTGAGTGATGATGAACGCGGTATCCTCGGGAAGTCTGCGCTTGGGAACGGCGATTATCGCAACGCCGTCGCAGTCGCCCACCATGCCCTTGTAGATAACTCTGTCCTGTGCGAGCTCGGTAGCCTTTGTGAAGGAACCGTCCTTCTTGAGCAGCTCGATAAAGCCGTTGGAGCAGAATGCCACACGTCCCTCAACGGGAAATTCCTCGTCGGTGATCGCGGTATTTGCCTCAACGAAGGTGGAGTACGCGTTCTCGGAGGAAAGCACCTTCTCGATAGTCGTACCCGCGTTATCCGCGAGAACGCCGAAGCGGTAGGTGTCTATCGCGGGGATTATCACCTGCTCGATCTGACGCTGGAGCGCCTTGCCCGCGTTTCTCACACCCTCGGGCGAATCGGACTCGTAGGTCTTGTCGATAGTGAAGGTGAAGGACTTCTGCTGTGTCATCTGCATGGTCTGCACGGTATCTTCGAGCTCAACGGGCTCGCCGTATCTGCTCATACCGCCTGTGGGATCATAGTCGTTGAGGGGCGCGGTATCGAGCGAATAGACCTTGACGGTCTGCGCATTTCCGAACTCCACATCGTTGTTTGTGCCTGCGGTAGAGAGAAGACCTCTTCTGATGACCTCATCTACCTGTGACGAATACTTTTCCGCTAAATTGATCGACATAAATTTTCTCCTTTTCAGATAAGTTTTTCCGGCAGCAAAAAAGCACTCCCCGGATATTTCCGTGAAGCGCCCGGACTGTTATGGATGCTGCCTGTCTCTGTGTCCGATTATACTCCGAGCCCGTCGAGGAACGCATCCTTCGGACCTGTGTACGCATATTTCGGGACGTTGCCCTTAATGCGCTTGTTGACCGCACCGGTCACGGCAATCTCAAAAGCCTGTGCGACGGCTTCAAGGCTCATCTCGCACTCCTCTCTGCCTGAGTAGTTGAGGCAAGCCGCGAGCTGCTTGGGCAGTCCCGCCTTTGCGAGCTTTTCGGCAGCGTCTGCGATAAGCTCACGCTTTGCGACGGCGGCTTCTCTCTCGGCGAGCTCCTTTTCGAGCAGCCCGCGTCTGTAATCCGAGCGTTCGTTTTCCGACATACCGGATAGCTTTTCCGCCTCGGCGAGCTTTTTTCTGAGCTGCTCACATTCTGTGGTCACGCGCTCATCGAGCTCTGCCTGCGAGTAGAGCTTTTCTTTCTTTTCCTCTGCCGCGTTCTCGTCGGGAGCACCGCCGATCTCCTGCTCATCGGTGATCTGTTTTTCCTGCATTTATCTGTCCTCCTTTCGGGTGTGATAACAAAAGAGCCGCGAACGAATTACCGTTCACAGCTCTCTGCATTTTATATATTATCACACTTTGGAATGACAAACAATGACATATCCGAAAAAATTTTTTGCCGCGCATTTCGCTTTCGCTGCCTAAAGCACAATTGTGACTGATATAGAAACAGATATAGATACTGATAATGAAATTGTTATTGTTATTGATAATGATATGCCGCTTTCATTGACTAAATCACATTTGTTAGCAAATGCTACAATTGTTAGCAAATGCTACAATTGCTAACAATTGTGACTGATATAGAAACAGATATAGATACTGACAATGAAATTGTTATTGTTATTGTTATTGATAATGATATGAGCGCTCCGCTTCGCGGTGATGCGCCGAAACACAAAACATTTTTTAATTTTTTTGACACAAAAAGTGAACAGCGAACATATCGCGGCTTATCGCATTTTAAGATCGTTTGCGAAGCAAACACCACAATTATTCACTATTCACTTTTCACTATTCACTGATCCCGTCAATGAGCTTCAGTGCCTCGGCAACGGGGCGATCCCACAGTCTTCTGTATTCATAAGTGCTGATCTTGCTTCCGATCTCGGGGTCATCTCTGAGTTCTATGAATTTAAGGTATTCCTCCCAGCGGTTCGGGCAGTAGATATCCGCCTCGGTGCCGAGGATATTGTTTTCGGGGAGCTTGTCGGATACACCGGGTGCGAACGCGAAGAAGAACTTGCTTTCCGGGAGATAGTAGTTCAGCGGATTGCCCGAAAATCCCTCACCGGCGGTATTTTCTCCGATAACGGTAACATTGTCCTGTTCCGCCGTGATAGCCGCGAGAATGTCGCCCGAGGAGAATGTCGAATTCGAGGTCAGGATATATATGTTGTACCTGCCCTTAGCCTCGCCGTTTACGGTGTAGTCCTCGTAATACTGCATATAGTCGCCCTTGTCCTCGGGTATCTGATCGTTCATGTCGGCGAGGAAATCAAGGTATATCTGCGGGACCTTTGCTTTCGGGAAATGTGAGTAATTTATCCAGCCCACCGGCTTGTCGAATATCGCCCTGCAGATACCGTCTGTGACGAAGTTGTAGTCTCCGCCGCCGTTTGATTTAACGTCTATGATGATGTTCTCCGCATCGACTTCACCGATCGCCGCGGTGATATCCTCAAATACCGATTCCACCTCGGAACCGAGGCACGTCGTTGTTCTTACATACACGAGCCTGCGGGCTTCATCGGTCTCGATAGTGTAGCTCTTCTGAACGGGTGCCGCCTCGGGCTCGCTTTCGCTTCCGGACGGAGTATCGCTTTCGGAGGGTGCGGTCGTTTCCGCTTCCGTCACTTCCTCTGCCGGAGCCTTATTGTGGTTCGGATAACGCTTGTTCCTGTAATAAATGGAAACATTGTATTCCGCGGAATTGTAAAGCGTTTTTGTGACGATACTGCCGTCGGGCATTTCTATCTCCGCTTCATATTTTTCGCCGATACCGTCGTTGAATATCAGGGCATATACTCTCACGCTGTCGTTGTGCGAATCGTAAGTCCATGAGTATATCGTATCAAGCTTTCTTATCGCTTCGCTGACCGGCTCTCCGTTCAGAGTAAGGAGCTTGCCGTTCACAATGTCGTCGAGATATCCGTTGCCGCCATCGTATGCCGTAAATATGTAGTCTCCGCCGTAAAATCCCGCAACCGCGGTTTTCTGCGGGTACGACCACATTCTGTCCTCAAGCTTCACCCAATAGTCGTAATTCGTCTTAATAACGTCGTCGTAGCCGAGCTCCCAGAACAGCGGGAAATCGAGCTGGCTGACCATGTCGTCGGTCGGCGCGTGCAGGAAAGTATGCCCGCCGGGAAGTCTTGCCATGAACGATGTCATCACCGAGTAGAACTCGAATTCGTCCTTACAGTTTTCAATGCGGGGTCTGAACGTGTCATAAAGCTCGTTATAGTCTATTTTCAGGTACTTTTCCCACTGAGGTGTCGTAAGCGAATCGGTAACGACAGTCTTGTAGAGGAAGTCGAAATCCGTCAGCATCTGTTCCGTCGTCATCGAGCGCTCGGTATATGTCATTCCCTCGGAGCCTTTGTTGAGTGCGTCCACTCCGCCGGAGATCCTGAGAGCCGCGAACAGCCACCTGTGAAATATGATAAAAAGTATAAGTGCCAGTGCGGCAAGGACCATAACGATCCACAGCAGGACTTTAAGGACTCTGTGCCGTTTCTTTTCTGCGGGCATTATTGTATCACCTCTGTTTGTTTCTGCATACAGATAAATCGGAAAGTAAAAATATTAAATCGTCTGCGAAGCAAACACCACAATTATTCATTATTCACTTCTGCTGTCTATCAGTTTCAGCGCTTCGCTCAAAGGTCTGTCCCACGCCTGCCTGTTCTCGTATTTCATGTAGTCATAACCGAGCTCGGGATCGTTTGCCATTTTCCTGTTCAGACAGAAGTCCTCCCACGTCATCGGGCAGTAAACATCGGGTATGATACCGACGAGATTGTCGTCCGGGAAGTGCTCCGAAGTACTCATCGTAAATGTGAAGGCGAACTTGCTCTCGGGGAAATAATAGTCTATCGGCTTGCCTGTGAAGCCCTCGCCCTGAGTATTTTCACCGAGCAGGGTCACATTGTCCTGTTCTGAAGCAATACCGGCCATGATATCTCCCGAGGAGAAGGTGGAGTCGGAAACAAGGACATAGATATTGTACTTCTTCTTTGCTTCTCCGTGTCCGCGGAAATCCTCAAAGAACCGCATAGTATCGCCGTTGTCCTCGGGCTGCATACTGTTGAGGATAAGCTCGTAATCCTGAAGCAGCTTTACGATATCGGTCTTGGGGTAGAGCGCCGAGTTTACCCAGCCTACATCCCCGTCAAAGATCGCTTTGCATACGCCGTCTGTGACAAAGCCGAACTCACCGCCGCCGTTATTCTTGATATCTATGATGATGTTTTCCGCATCGACTTCTTCGATTGCCGCTGTTATATCGTTATAGATGTTCTCCGTTTCGGTGGAATCGCAGGTTGAAGAATTGATATATACGAGCTTGCGGGCGGGGTCTGTCTCGATAAAGTAGGGCGCGGTCACAAAATCGGGGATCTTGCTGCTGCCGTCGTCATCGGTCTCCGGCTTCGGGTAATTATCGGGATAAAGCTTCTTCTTCGCATATAATGCGATGTTGTATTCCGCGCTGTTATAAAGCATCTTGTTGACAATGCTGCCGTCGGGCATTTCTATCTTTGCTTCATATTTATTGCCGACACCGTCGTTAAAAAAGATCTCCGAAACTCTCATGCCTTCATAATGCGCGTCATAGGTCAGCGGGTGGATAGTATCGAGCTCGGGCAGCACCTCGCTTACCGGCTTGCCGTTAAGGCTCAGCAGCTTGCCGCAGACAATGTCGTCTATCGTTTCGTTGCCCAGATTGTGGGGCAGGAAGACATACTCTCCGCCGTAGCAGGAAACGACCGCGCTTTTCTGCGTGTATGACATCATTCTGTCCTCAAACTGCTTCCAGTAGGCGTAATTGGCTTCTCTTACACCGTCGAAGCCCATCTCCCAGTTTAAAGAAAAGATCATCTCGTCGTTCAGATTATCCGTCGGCAGCTTTACCGCATTATGCCCGCCCGGCAGCTTCGCCATGAACGATGTCAGCAGCGCGAAAAACTCGTATTCGTCCTTGCAGTTTTCCACACGGGCTTTGTAAGTGTCGTGTATCTCTTTGAGATCGAGCTTTAAGTATTTCTCATGCTGCTCTGCGACAAGCGAATCGGTGCAGGTATTCCGGTAAAGATACTCGAAATCCGAGAGCATCTGCTCCTTTATAAGCGTATGCTCCGTATAGGTTATCCCGGCGCTGCCTTGATTCAGCGTGTTCGTTCCGACAAGGATCCTGTATGTCGCGTATATATGCCTGTAAAAAATGATACACGCTATCAGGAGCAGAAACGCAATGATCATTACTACCCACAGTATGACCTTAAGGACCTTACCGCGTTTTTTCTTTGTCTTTGTTTCTGACATTATAAAACACCTCTTTTTGATTTTTGATAAAATATGTCTGTTCGATTATACCATATGAAGATGAAAATTGCAATAGAAAAAGTAAAAATTAAACAAATGATTGTAACACCGACAGCTTCGCGCTTATACCATATTGCCTAAATACAGTCAATACGGCAAAACCGGAAAATCCCCCCGCAGGAAAGCCTTGCGGGAGGATTTGCGTCAAGCGAAGATCAAAGCTTCTTTTGTTTTTTCATTTCAGCCGTTACTCAAAGCTGATCTCTTTCTGATATGCACTATCACGAAAGCTCCGGCTATCGCGGCACATATACCAACAGAGATATTGCTGACCATCATCACGATACCGACGCTCGCGCTGCCGATATCGGTGTAGTTCTGCAAAAACCACAGCACCGGAATGCGGAACACAAACACCCGCAGGATATTCAGAACAAGAGTGAGCTTCGTGTAGCCGAAACCGTAGAGCAGCGCCATAACAGCCGCGTTTATGCCGAGTGTGACCGCGCCGAGCGCCTCATACCCGTAAACATCTTTTATCAGCAGCCGGAAATCCTCGTCCTGCCCCGCAAAAAGACTGCTCAGCGGGTCAAGAAAAATAAGCGTCAACGACATGAACACCGCGCCTAACGCTACGTTTATAATGAGCGTCTTTTTGAATGCGTCCAGAGCGCGTCCGATATTCCCCGCGCCGATATTCTGGCTGATGACCGACGCACCGCCCTCCTGAAAGCCGTTCTGGAGGTTGGTGGTAATACCGCCGAGATTGTTCGATACGCCCAGCGCTCCCACAACCGAGGTGCCGTAATCGGTGCTCATTTTATTGACGATGAGCTTTCCGTAGGCAAACGCAGCCTTTTCGGTAACGGCGGGGTATGATGTGTTTATAACGGGCAGAATGACCGCCTTGCGCAGTGATATCTGTTTTCGTGAAAACGCGAATATGCTGTCTTTTTTCAGCATATTCACCGCCGCAATCACAAACATGGCAAGATTTGCCGCAAGTGTCGCGATCGCGATCATCACCACGGTCCCGTTCAGCACATACACGAACACAGCCGTAAGAACCGTCTTCACCACAAGATAAACGACATTTATCCACATTATCAGCTTCGTGTTTCCCCGCGCGCGCTCGATTGCGATATAGACAACGTTGAAGAAGTTCACCGCAATATTCACCAGCTCAACGGAGAAATACTGCCCGCTGGCCTCAATAAGCTCCTCGGGGGTGCCGTTAAGGCGCAGGAACTGCGGCGTGAACGGAATGACCAGCAGCACGGGAATGCTGATAAGAAAGCACAGGAAACAAACGCTGCTCACACGCTTTTTCACAAGATCGTAGTTGCCCGCTCCGTAAGCCTCGCTTATCTTCATTCCCGCGCCTATTGCGAGTCCGCCGCCTATTGCCGAAATGACAAAGCCTATCTGCGAAATGTACGCCACCGACGAGACCGCGTCTGTCCCGATATGTGCCGCCATCATCGTGTCCAGCATCTTGAATATCTGCAAAAGCCCCTGATATGCCGCCAGCGGTAAACTGATCGTGAATATGACCTTCCACATATCGGCTCCGAGAACAAATTCCCGGAACCGCCTGTCTTTTGCGGAAAGCTCTTTTTCTTCGGACATTTCGTTCACCTTACGCCGCGGAATCTTCCGCTGTTTCACTGACGTAGCCCGAGAGAAGCGCTTCAAGCAGTTCGGGATAATATACCTTCAGATCGCGTCTGTTTATCATACCGAAGTTTTCTTCACCGATCTCGGTACCGCCGTTATCCCACAGAATACAAGCGATCCCCAGCGACGCGGCAAGCTCCGAATAGTCATTCGCCCACGCGACACGATCGGCGAGATTGCCCTTGTTTGTCGCGCCGAATTCACCGATCACCACACCGTAACCGTTCTGCGTGAATTTCTTGTCGAGCTTTTTCATAAAGTAGAGCTCTTTCTTCCTTGAAGCGTCCCATTCCTTATAGCCGTTGCTGTTCATTGTAAAGTCATAAGGCGTATAAGCGTGTATGGAAGCTATCAGCTTTCCTTCGACTTTATCCTCCGGCATCACAAAGCTGTCGTGAAGGGCAAAATCGGCGCTTGCCGCATAGCTCGGCACCATGAGAAAACGGGTTCCGTTATTGCCTTTCCCGTTCGCTCTTACAGTATCGACAAATACCTGATTGAGCTTTACGATCGTTTCTATCGCGGCAGTACCTTTTTTGTCGGACGACTGGAACCACCACTCTATACCGGTTCCCATAAGTCTCGGCTCGTTCATCGACTCATAGATCAGCCTGTCGTCGTAATCCGCAAAGGTCTCGGCTATCTGAGTCCAGATGTCCGTCAGATATTCCGACGATTCCTCGAATTTCTCCTCCGTCGGATAATATCTGTCACAGTCATGGTGAGAATTGATAATGACATAAAATCCGGAATCATAGGCATAATCAACGATCTCCTTAACTCTTGCCATCCACGCCGGATCGATGTTGTTGTCCTTATCGACATGGTTGTTCCAGCTCACCGGAATGCGTATGGTGGTAAACCCGCATTCCTTTATATACTCTATCTGATCCTTGGTCACGGCAGGCTGTCCCCACGATGTTTCGGAATCAAGATCCTCTCCGCCGGTAGCGTCAAGCGTATTTCCGAGATTCCAGCCCAGCTTCATGCCTGCCGCCATTTCCACAGCATCGGATATGCTTCCCTTTTCCGTTTCTTCCGCCGCTTCGGTCACGGATGCTGCGGTGGTTGTTTCCGCTGTTGTTTCCTTGGCGGCTTCCGTTGATGTTTCCGCGGTTGTCTCCGTTTCGGTGCGGGAAGTACCTGCCGTTGTCTGATCGGCGGGCTTCGGTGCTGTCGTTCCGCAGGAAGATACCGTTGAAAAAGCGATCAATAAAGCGCATAATACACCTGTTATTTTTTTCATGGCTTAACTCCTCTTTTATAGTATTGTCCGGTTCATGTTCGGTTACGGGAATTTTGCAGGGTATTTTAAGAATATAATATTACATTATTATTTTACCATTTATCGGGCGATATCATCTATCAATTTTATTGTGTATTTGTCAAAAATATGGTGTTTAAATAGGCTAAAATTATTTTGCGTCCGCAAGCATCAGTTCTTTATGGTAAATATCCACAATATGCTTTGTGCAATCCTACAAATTGAAGAAATGCCCCTTGACTATGACGTAACGTAATAGTGTATATTATAGACAGCGAAGGAAAAGGAGGTCAACAGTATGAAACAGAACGGAATGACGGTAAACGAGGTCAGCAGGCTGACGGGACTTAGTGTGCGCACACTTCAGTATTATGACAGAATAGGTCTGCTCGCACCCGCGGGTCATACCGACGCGGGGTACAGGCTGTATGACGATACGGCGCTGGAGAAGCTGCAGCAGATAATGCTGTTCCGCGAGCTGGAGTTCCCGCTGAAAGAGATAAGGAAGATCATCGGCGATCCGGATTTTGATCGGAAAAAGGCTCTCACACAGCAGATAGAGCTGCTGAAACTGCGGCGGGAGCATCTTGATGACCTGATAACCTTCGCGGAGAAAATACAGAAAACAGGAGTGAAAACTATGGATTTTAAAGCATTTGACACAGCAAAGCTCGACGAATACACCAGGCGGGCAAAGGAGCAGTGGGGCAATACCGCCGAATACAGGGAATTTGAGGAAAAGCACGCGAAGCGTTCCGACGCGGACAACGCGAGCCTTGCGGCGAAGACAATGGAGTATTTCACGGAGTTCGGCGCTATGCGTGACCGTGATCCCGCCGACAGCGAGGTGCAAGCACAGGTGAAGCGGCTGCAGGACTTTTTCTGCGAGAATTACTACAACTGCACGAACGAGATATTAAGCGGTCTCGGGAAGATGTACGCGGCGGGCGGCGAGTTCACCGGGAACATCGACAAAGCCGGCGGTGCGGGTACGGCAGAGTTCGTGAGCCGCGCTATTGATATCTACTGCAAATGAAAATGACCCCGCCCGGAATGTTCCGGGCGGGGTTGTGTTCCGGCCAGAGCGTCTTACTGCCTTATTGACAAAGCCGGCAGAATGATATATAATGAAATAAGTAATGGAAACCGCCGGTCCGAAAAGTCGGGCGCGGCTGCCGCAGAAAAATGAGAAATCAACAAATGGAAGAAAAAAAGAAGTTTAAAATGTCGCTTGCGCTGCAGATCTTAATTGCGCTTGTCCTCGGTATCGGCGCGGGTCTGCTGTTACAGGATCACACGGACATTGCCGAGGGGTACATCAAGCCCATTGGTACTATTTTCCTTAATCTGCTGAAATTCATAGTCGTGCCGATAGTATTATTCTCGATAATGGCGGGTATCGTCTCCATGCGCGATATCAAAAAAGTCGGCTCGATAGGTGTCAAGACTGTCATCTATTATCTGTTCACGACTGCATTCGCGATAGTTATCGGTCTTGCGGGCGGATTCCTGTTCAAAAACTTCTTCCCGGTGCTCGAAACTTCCGAGCTCAGCTATGAAGCATCCGAGACGGCTCCGTTCATGGATACCATAGTCAACATCTTCCCGTCTAACTTCATAGCCCCGCTTTCCATCGGAACAGCCGGAGTGCCGGGCGCGGGTATGGTAATGCTCGCAATGGTGCTTTCGTCGGTAGGTCTGCCGCTTGACGGTATTGCACTTGTCGCGGGCGTGGACAGAATATTCGACATGGGCAGAACCGTCGTCAACATTACGGGCGACGCTTCCTGCGCGATCGTGGTATCAAACCTCGAAAGAAAGAAAGCCGCAAGAAAGGCTGCAAAGAAGAATGCTTCTTGAATATATCATTATATGCCCGCTTGTTTTTATAGCGGGCTTTATTGACGCCGTAGCGGGCGGAGGCGGTCTTGTTTCGCTTCCCGCGTATATGATAACCGGGCTGCCCGCGCATAGCTGCGTCGCCACGAATAAGATGAGCGCGTTTATGGGGACTGCCGTTACCACGATAAAATACGCCGGAAGCGGGTTTATACCGTGGAAGAACGCTCTGTTCTGTATCCCGTGCGCAATAGCAGGCTCGGCGCTCGGTGCCGGGCTCTCGCTTCTGATACCGGACACGATATTCACGATAGTAATGATCGTTGTAGTCCCGCTCACGGGAATATATGTGCTTGTAAAAAAGGATGCGTTTGCTCCGAAAAAAACGCACGGCGATGCCGCCACTATCATCATCTGCGCCGCGGCTTCATTCGTGATCGGCGTGTATGACGGATTTTACGGCCCCGGCACAGGAACATTCCTGATACTGATACTGACCGGGCTTGCAGGAATGGAGCTTACCAAAGCGAACGGTCTGACCAAAGCCATAAACTTCTCGACGAACATCTCGGCTCTCGTTGTCTTTCTGATTAACGGACAAGTCCTGTTCCCGCTCGGCATAATCGCGGGCGTGTTCAATATCGCGGGTAATTACCTCGGAGCGACACGGTTTGAAAAGAACGGGTCAAAGATAGTAAAGCCGGTTCTCATTATCGTATTATCGGTTTTCTTCATTAAGCTGATATACGAGCTTATATTTCAGACGCAGTAAAGAACTAACGGCTTGCTTTCAGGCAGCAATTACAAAAACCTGTGAGTGACGTATGGGTGCTGCCGTCCGATTTTACCAATTCACAACCATGAAAAGAAAGGTGAAAAAAATGAGTGAAAAAGCCCCTGACCGCAGAACATTAAAGACAAAAAAGGCTATCCGTGACGCTCTTGCCGATCTTCTGACCGAAAAGGAACTGCGTAAGGTCACGGTACAGGAGATAGCCGACAAGGCGGATATAAACCGCGCCACGTTCTATAAACACTATCTTGATGTTTATGATCTTTACGACAAGACCGAGCAGGATATACTCAGCGAGATAGGTATACTTGTGCTGAGGCTCGAAGAGCTTCCGGCTGAAAAATTCTTCACCGAGCTTACGGATTACATAGATGATAACCGCACCGTTTTCGGGATGATATTCAGCCCGAACGGAAAAGGGACGCTCCGCGCTAAATTCGACAGATGTATGGAAGGCCTTTTCCGCCAGATAGAATCCGAAAAGCTCGGACTTGACCTTAAAGACGATAAGCTCACATATCAGACCTGCTATCGTGCGCAGGGCTGTATCGCCGTTATCTCGAAGTGGGTGATGAACGGATATAAGGATCCAAAGGATTTTATCGTAAAGACTTTGTCCGAGCTCGACACCAACACAGAGCAGCTCACCTGTCTCGGTCCGAGAAAACCGGCGGCGGTGAAACGCACAAATATTTTTTCTTGATGCGTAAAAAGCCTTCTTTACTATGTCGCGTCATAAAAACCGGCTCGTTTTTACGACATTTTCGATCCGATCCGTCAATTAAGCGTGCCTTAATACTTGTTAGTTGTAAGTTAGTTATGTGTTAGTTTCTATTAAGTTTTTACTGTATTTCACCAACACTCACAGTGCTTCAATTCCCATAAATAAGGGAAACTGTAAGCAGAAATAAGCGAATTTGTTATCTCTTCGATAAGATTTATTATCGCTTGCATAAGTTTACTTTTTCGGGTTTTTTGAACAATTTATGTATCCACTCTCTGCCGCTCGACAAGCTCCGCGAAAAAACCTTTTTTAGCAATAAGCTCGTCGTAGCTTCCGTCCTCGATGATCTTGCCTTTGTCAAGCACGATTATACGATCACACTGCTTGATCGTTGACAGGCGATGTGCAATTACTATCCTTGTGCATTTCAGCTTTTCAAGTGATTCCGAAACTTTTTTCTGCGTAATGTTGTCGAGCGCCGATGTAGCTTCGTCGAACATAAGTATTCTCGGTTTTGGTGCAATTGCGCGGGCTATCAGAAGTCTCTGTCTCTGACCGCCGGAGATGCCGCCCTGACCCTCGGAGATCAGCGTAAACATTCCCATCGGCATAGAATGTATATCGTCAGCAAAGCCCGCCATTTCCGCGGCTTCCCAAGCATCATCGAGCGTCAGGCGCGGATTCGTTATAACGATGTTTGAGTAGATGTCGCCTGTGAACAACTTTCCCGCCTGCATTACCGTTCCGATCTTTCGGCGCAGGGATTTGAGATCAATGCGTTCAAGGTCTTTTCCGTCGTAGAACACACCGCCGCGCTGGGGCTTCTCAAAGCCGAGCATGATCCGCATAAGCGTTGACTTTCCGCAGCCCGTTTTCCCGCAGATAGCCACATACTGACCCGGGCTTATTTTCAGCGTAACCCCGTCAAGCACGTTTGGCATATCGGGGTTGTAAGCAAAGGTCACATTGTTAAGTTCAATACCGCCCATAAGCCGCTCAACGACCTGCTTTTCCTCCGCGACCTCGGGCTCGGCTTCGAGTATCGGTTTCGCCATTTCGAGAATTGGCTTTATCTGTGCCGCGTTCAGCGCTATTGCCGCCAGCGATGTGAACGCGCCGGATACCATTCCGTATGCCACATTGAACGCGTAGTATTCCGATACCGATACTCCGCTCTTTACCGCGGCGTAGTAGATGATGATCGTGCCTATCAGCGAGATCGCGGTCGTAAACACCACATTGACTTTAATGAACATCGGCGGATCATAGAGCAGTGCCGCGCTCTTGTTGTATGTGTTGCCCCACCGTGCGAACGCGCGTTTTTCCGCGCCCGACAGCTTTATTTTCTGTATACCGGAAATGAGCGCGTAACTCATACCGCTTTCCTTTGAAGCAAACTCCATTTGCTGCTTTGAAATGCGTATCTGCAGGAGCGCCGAAGCCGCCGAGATAACGACAGTTGCGATTATCACGATAAGCGCGGGAGCCACAAGTGCGGGCGCATAAGCGAATATCTGCGAAATGTACGCGAGCGAGAAAAGCGATGTCAAGCCCGTCGAAAGTATCATATCGAGCAGCGACTTCACAAGCGTATTTATGTACTGCGACCTGTTTGCAAGTTCGCCGGAACCGAAGTCTTTGAAAAAGCTCGCGGGGAGTGCAAGCATTCTCATCATAGTCGCTGCTTCAACGGATACACTCAGTCTTGTTGTAAGCCGCGACATAAGCATCGTCTTGACCGTTCCGAGCAGCAGCGTACTCAGCGACACGCAGACGATGAATACCGCGATAGCGAGCAAACCGCCCACCGTGCCGGAATTGATAATGTCGGTGAACAGTATTTCATTCAGCTTCGGGGTAAGAAATCCTATCAGCGTGACCGCGACAGTTGCAATAACAACGAGCGCAATGTCCGACGGGTGAATGTTGTCCACGATATACCGGAGCAGTCCGGCAACGCCGATCTTCTTCGACGGGAAAGGCTTGTAAAACGCGATAGCTTCCTTGTCGATAAGCTTTTCCGTCTTGCTGTTGAGCATCACACGCTTGCCTGATTTCACGTCGAAGTAGCTGTAATGCGTCATTCCCGTCGGTATCAGCGCTACAATGTTTCCGTCTTCTTTGAGCATCCCGATCATCGGCCCGGAAGCGTCCTTGTACCAACCCTTTTCAAGCGTGACATTCCTTCGCATTATTCCGTGCGGGCGCAGCAGGAATTCAAGCGTATCGTTCATATCCGTAATGCTGTCAGGAACTTCGCGGGGCTTGATGTGATAGCATTTCAGAATTTCCCCGATAGCGTCCGTTGCAGCCTGCCGCCGGTCATTCATCGCTGCGGACAGCCTGCGTCCCATAATAACGCCCGCCGCGCGGATAAACGAGTCCTCAAACACCTCGTTGTCGGTGCGCATACGGTCTTTTATCTGTTCGTCAAACCAACCCATTTATATGCACCTCCTTATTCGCTTGTGACGAGCTGTGTGTAAGCTCCGTTCAATGCCATTAACTCATTGTGTGTACCGCGTTCAACGACCTTGCCGTGATCGAACACTATTATCTCGTCGCAGTCGCGTATCGTCGAAAGCCTGTGCGCGATAACAATGCAGGTTATATCGCGCTGCTTGACTGCGTTAACAACATCGTACTCGGTCTTTGCGTCGAGCGCCGAGGTCGCCTCGTCCATAATTATGATAGTGGGGTCTTGGGCGAGAACACGGGCAATTTCAAGCCTCTGCCGCTGACCGCCGGAGAAATCCCGTCCGCCCTCGGTGAGCCTGTAGCGATAGCCGCCCTCGCGCTGCATTATGTCGTCGTGTATCTGCGCGTCGCGGGCTGCCATCATCATCTCGTAGTCCTCAATGGTGCTGTCCCACATTTTGATGTTGTTTTCGATCGTATCTTCAAACAGCGTGATGTCTTGATCGACCACCGCGACCGAACCCGTGAACACGCTGCGATTTATCTCGTTTATGTGTTTGCCGTCGAAGAGTATTTCGCCCTCCCACGGCTGATAAAGTCCGGATATAAGCTTTGCAAGTGTTGACTTGCCGCAGCCGGAGGGTCCCACGAACGCAACTCTGCTCCCGGTTTCGAGCTTCATGCTGAAATTCTCAATAAGCGGAGGAGAAAGCCGCGAATATCCGAACGTCACGTTTTTCAGCTCCACCGTTCCGGAAAGTTTTTCGTAGTCCGCATCCTCGTCAATTTCCTCGTCTATCTCAACGTCAACGGGGTACTTCAAAACGTCCTCGACGCGCTCCATTTCCGTGCGGAGCTCCTGAAACTGCTGTCCCGCGGAAATAAGCGTCTGTGTCGGAGCCATAAACGAGCCGAGGAAGCCCTGAAACGCCATTACCATACCGATAGTGAACTGCCCCGTCATACACAGATAAACGCCGAGTATCAGCACCGCCGTGTCAGCAAACTGGGTCAGTATCGCGGGTATCATTCCGAGGTAGTTATTGATCTTCTCAAAGCGCACGTTTTGTGTATTTACGCTCGCCTGATAGCCCGACCATTTCTCGAAAAATCCGTTCTCCGCGCCGCTCGCCTTGATAGTTTCGATCATCTCAATGCCCGAAACCGTCGCGCTCGCGAGCTTTCCCGCGTCGCGCATCATAACTCTCGTCAGGTTGATGCGCTTGTTGGAGATGATCCGCGAAACAAAAACCTGACCTGTGATCGACACAATACCAACCGCCGTGAGCAGCAGAGAGTATCGTATCATGACAACAAGGTAGAATATCAGCATTCCTGTCTGCAGCACAAGCGGCGCGAGGGTATTCACCAAAGCTCCCGCTATGTCAGCGTTGGAGCTTTGCCGCTGCTGAATGTCGCCCGCCATGCGCTGTGAAAAGAACTTCATAGGGAGCCGCAAGACCTTCCACATATACGTCATGTTGCCGACGACCGCCATTTTGCCGTTGATCTTGAGCGAATATACCGAATTAATCCATACGGCAATGAGCTGTACGATACTCAGACCCGCTAACCCGATAAGAAACGGCATCAGCCAGTCCGAATCATACCCCGTAAGCAGTCTGTCAATAAAAACACGCGAAAAACCCGACATTATTATGCCGGTTATCGAAGATATGAGTGTCGTAACGGTCACAAACGCCACCGCGCCGGCCGCACCTTTAAGGCGGCTTTTCGCAAATCCCGCAATACTTTTCGGCTTGCCGCCGGGCTCGAATGCTTCGGACGGTTCAAACATAAGGCACACTCCGGTGTAGCCTTCGTCGAACTGCTCAAAGGTCATTTTGACTGTGCCGCGCGCGGGATCGTTTATGTACACATAATTCCCCTTGAAGCCGTCGAGAACAATAAAATGGTTGAACTCCCAATGCACGATCATCGGGAATTTTCCCTTTTCCTTCAGCCTTTCGGGATTGTAACGGTATGCCTTCGCGGTCATTCCGTAGCTTCGCGCGGCTACAAGTATATTCTTTGCATTCGAGCCGTCGCGGGACACACCGCAGTCCTCACGCACCTGTTCCAGCGGTATCCATTTGCCGTAGTAGGCAAGTATCATCGTCAGTGAAGCCGCGCCGCATTCGAGTGCTTCCATCTGCATAACGACCGGAACTTTCGCAACACCTTTCGTAAGCGGCTGTTTTATTGCTTTATCCGACATTATTCAGCCCTCAATTCATTATGAAAGTGATCGGTGCGACGGTCTCTGTCGTTCCGTCCTCATTATGTATCTCGACCTCACCGAAAACTCCCCATACTATCGCACCGACAAGCAGCAGAACGATAGCAATGAGCGTTATCCACACGCTCGGTGTGGTAACTCTGATGTAATCATCGAGCTTCTCCGGAGACGATACTTTATCTATGCTCTTTTGCCTGAAAATGGTGTTGTTTTCCATTGTAATTTCTCCTAAAAAGTACCGCACAAAGACCCCGAAAACCGGAGTCTTTGTGCTGTAAAAACGATCATTTATAAATGCAGCGAGTGCTTTTCTGTCATAGAAATGCTTTGTCTTTATGATCGTAACTCTGACCGCTGCTGTAAAATAAAAGTGCGTTTCAGTTATGCAGAAGGCTTATTATCTCTCTGCCGTTGAGGCGCAGCCGTTATTCTTGAGAAACCTTTCGAGAGATTATCTGTCCTTTATGGAACTCAGCTCGCTTTGCAGTGCTGCTGAGGCTGCTATTGCCTCATAAACCCTTCTGCTGTTTTCACAGTGCTTTCCTTTTGTTATTTTTAACCGGTCAAACCATAAGCGGTAAAACGCCTGCAACCGATGAGATACCCTGCTCCAGCTCGTACAGATAGAATACCGACAGATACATTGCCGCGACAGAGCAAACATACTTGTCGTCGGTCATATTGTCCGCCATTACCAGCATAGCGGCGTGCAGCATACGCTCGTCCCTGTTATAGATCGCCAACAGACCTTTATAGTTCTTCTTTTCCGCAAGCAGATCGGCGACCTCTGTAATATCGCTTATAAGCGTTCCGGCGTCGGCGGCAAAGAGCGCAAGCGCCGCGAGGGTCACAATTGCCGGACCGTTTGAATACTTGTTCTTTTTGTCCTTTGTGAGTGCTTCGTAAAGCTCCTTGAAGCGAGCGATCTTTTCCTCGGCGGGCTTATCGGAGCAGGTGAGGATAAGTGCGCAGTCCTGCGCATATTCGCCGCTTGTCAGAGTTTTGATCTCGGTGTATATCTTCTCGGTCTCGTCGGCTATTGCATCATCGGTCTTATCACTGCATGCGATGATACTCGTCATCAGCGAGTCGTGGAAGTCGGTGTTCATCTTGTGCTTTTCAGCAAGATCATCGAAAAGTCTCCTGCCCCTTGTAATTTTCTCGTCGAGTGCTTCCGGTTTGACGAGCCTCGGGAGAAGGGAAGCCGCAACACCGATATACTTGGAGTCCGGATATGCCTTCTTGAGCTTTTCAAAGATCATGGCATCGGATTCCATTGCGGCTGCGGGATCATCGCTTACCGCGAGCATACACGCGTGCGCGCCTTGAAAAGCGTCCCTCATTCCCGACAGTGATCCGCCGCCCTTGCTCTCAACGAGTTTAAGGCATTCCTGAAGGCGCTCCGGCTCGACCGTTTTGCCGCTTGTGAGATATGCGTAGCTGCACATCGGCATGATCTTGGTGCTCACAAGCTTGAAGCCCTTCTGTTTGTAGATCATATCACTGTTCGTGACGAAGCTCTCGCAAAGGTTTGCCAAAGATTCTTTCATGTTGGTTTTTCCTCCTGATGATTATTGATTCTGCAGCCGTGCATTACGACCGATCTTTCCCGTAATTAAGGTGATAGTAATTCTCGGTCACTTTTTTCTCCGCCGTGCTTATCAGCTTATCCCGCAGCAGATTTGCAGGAGTATTGCTGCCGTAAATTGCATATACAAAGTTCTTGTATCCCGCCGAGCGGAACACGGACATAGACTGTACCGCAGGCAGCAGTATCACTCCCGTACCGCGCTTATTCCGAGATACCGCGATCTGTTCAAGCACGCACTTTTCCGGAGAGGGCTGCGACACGAGCGTATATGCCGCAAGCTCACAGTTCTTTACCGCCGCGAAGCTGAGCTCACGCGAGAGTTTTCTTGACGGCTCGTCGAAAAACGAGGCTGTTTCAAAGGGATTTTCAAATCCGCTGCTGTCGGAACCGCGTATCTGCGCAATGATACCGTCGTCTGCATCCGCGAAGCTCACCGTTTCATAGCCGTGCCGTTTAAGGTGCTCACAGATACGGTTCCCGCGCTCATTCATGTATCCTTCCCAGAGTGTATCGAGCTCCGGACGATATGTATATACGGTAAGATCCTCGCCGCGCACAAAGCCGAGTTTATCGCATACATGAACGACCGTTCCGTGACATTCGTGCTCAGCGGGAAGATTTATCTTTACCGGCATTTCCGAGCCGTCGGAGATCTCTTTCAGAAGTGACGTGAAAATCCCTTGCCCGCGGTATTCCGGACGGGTGTAGGCATAAGAAACGCGGTTCTCACGTCCGTTACCGGCGGCGCAGATATATCCCGCGAATTTGTCATCGAGCTTTGCGCAGATCAGCATCCCGTGATCGGCGGCTTCCTTCGCGAAGTAGTCCGAAAACGCCGTACGCTGCCCCATAAACGCGAAGCAGTAACCAATATATGGTATAAGTTCAATTTTCATATCGATCAGATTTTCACTTAATGTGCGCTACAGTGCGCTCCACAGAACGGACATCTCTGAGAGCTGTCTGTATGACGGTAGGTGCGGCAGACCGAACACCATAGTTCAAATCCTTTGAGAGAACCTCCCGCTACAGCTTCCGCTATATCATCGGGAAGCTCGCCCTCTTTTTCCTTTGCAAGCGCAATAAGCTCGTCAACGGTTTTACAATCATTCACCTTCGCCCTGTCCTCTGAGCTTAAAGCGGCGATATACTCCGCGTACTGTTCCTTGATTTGTTCAAGTGTTTTGGCAATACCGCGCAAATAGACGTACGCTATCTTTTCGTCGCTGCTTTTGTTGCCGCATCGTGCGGCAGTCTGGCAGCGACTGTAAGAGCATCATGCTCTTGCTTGCATATTATTCCGTCATATTGCACATAAATTTCTTGACTTGCGCCAGCAAGCCTGCGAAATTTCTGTAC
>JAFPUE010000039.1 GCA_017395555.1 Ruminiclostridium sp.
AAAGATACGCGCAAAGCTCGTCTGCGAGGACACGCTGTACGGCTTCGCGAAACGCATTGGCCTCGGTGAGCAGATAAAGCTCGGAAAGGGCGAGGAATCCACAGGCGGCAGAGACCGCAAGTCGATACTCGCGGACGCTTTCGAGGCGCTGATAGCGGCGATATATCTCGACGGCGGACTTGAAGCCGCGCGGGATTTCATTCTCCCGTTCCTGCCGCCCGTGGAAACGCTCAAAAGCGGGAAGCTGATTATCGGCGACTACAAAACGAGCCTGCAGGAAGTGATACAGCAGAACCCCGAGGAGCGTATCTCTTACAGGATAGCGGACGAAAAGGGCGCGGCGCACAACAAGATATTCACGGCGAATGTGCTGCTGAACGGTCAGATAATAGGCACGGGCTCCGGCTCAAGCAAGAAGGAAGCCGAGCAGGCGGCCGCGAGAGAAGCGCTCGGACTTATGGGATATGAGACAAACTAACATCTCAATTTTTGTGCCGCATAACGGCTGCCCGCACCGCTGCACGTTCTGCGATCAGCGCTCTATAAGCGGCACCCCGAAAGCACCCTTACCGGAGGAAGTCGCAGCGATACTCACGGAGCAGCTGCCCGTTCTGCGGAAAAACGAGACGAGAGCGGAGATAGCATTCTTCGGCGGCAGCTTCACCGGCATTGAGCGAGGGTATATGATCTCACTGCTTGAAACGGCAAACAGGTTCGTGCGGGAATACCCCGATGTTTACACAGGAATACGCTGCTCGACACGCCCGGATTTCATAAACGAGGAAATACTCGATATTCTCACGGAGCACGGAATGACGGCGATAGAGCTCGGCGCACAGAGCATGAACGACAAGGTGCTGCGGCTTAACGAGCGCGGACATACCGCGGCGGACGTGGCAAATGCTGCGGAAATGATAAAGCAGCGCGGATTTTCGCTGGGGCTGCAGATGATGACGGGGCTGTACGGCGACAAGCCGGAATGCTGCATCGAGACGGCACGGCGGTTCATTGATCTTAAAGCCGACACGGTGCGCATTTACCCGACGGTGATACTTGACGGGACAAGGCTCGGTGAGCTGTACAAAAGCGGCGAATACGAGACATTCACATTTGACGATACAATAACGCTGTGCGCGAAGCTGCTGAAAATGTTCGGCGAGGCGGGGATACCGGTGATCCGCCTCGGGCTGCACGCAAGCCGTGAAGTCGAGAAGAAGATGCTCGGGGGAGTATATCACCCGGCACTCAGGGAGCTTTGCGAAAGCCGGTTGTTCTTTGATGACATGGCGACGGAAATGAAGCGGCTCGGCGGCACGGATTTCAGCGTATATACCGATCCTGCGAATATTAGCAAGGTAACGGGACAGAAAAAAGAGAACAGAACGAGACTTGCGGGTCTCGGATACAGATTTACAATAAAACCGGAAAAAGGAACAAGACTAAGGATAGAAAATGCACTTTAAAACACTGGAAATACAGGGCTTCAAGTCCTTCGCGGACAAGACGGTGCTGGATTTCGATACAAAGATGACAGCCGTTGTCGGAAGCAACGGAAACGGCAAGAGCAACATAAGCGACGCGCTTCGCTGGGTAATGGGCGAGCAGGGCGCAAAGACGCTCCGCGGCGATAAAATGGAGGACGTTATCTTCCACGGCACCGTTACAAGAAAGCAGATGGGCTTTGCGAAAGTCGCGCTCACGATAGACAATAAGGACAGAGCGCTGCGTGTAGATACCGACGAGGTGGTCATCGCACGAAAGCTCTACCGTACAGGCGAGAGCGAATACCTTATAAACGGCGAGAAATGCAGACTTAAAGACATACAGGAGCTCCTTATGGGTACGGGTCTCGGACGCGAGGGATACTCGATAATCGGTCAGGGACGCGTCGCGGAAATAGTCAACGCAAAAGGCAGTCAGCGCCGCGAGATATTCGAGGAAGCTGCGGGAGTATCAAAATTCCTGCACCAGAAAGCGGACGCGGAACGCGAGCTGCAAAGAGCGGACGCAAACTACCTGCGCCTCAAAGACACCGAGACCGCTCTCGCGGAGCGCGTACCCGTGCTGCAAAGACAGTCGGAGAAAGCGATAAAGGCGAAAGGTCTTATAGAGCGCGAAAAAAATATAGAGATATCCGTCACCACAGCCGAGCTCGAACGCATAGAAAAGGAAATGAACGAGATCGAGAACTCGGTGCTCGAAAATCAGGGTCAGTGTGAGCACTTTGACCGTGAGATAGGCGAGCTTGAGGACGAGAGCGAGTCGCTGTCCGTCAAGAAGGGGCAGTACGCCGCGCAGCTCGACGATCTGCGCAGAAGCTCGGAGACCGTGAGAGACGAAATGGCGGACGCGGACAAGCAGATCGCCGTACTTGAAAACGAGATAAAGCATAACGGCGAGCGCATTGCGGATATCGAAAAGCGCCGCGAGGAAAGCCGCCGCAGCGCCGGCGAGTTCATAGCGCAGATCGGCGGTATAGAAAAGCAGACCGCAGCGAAAAAGCGCGAGTGCGACAATATATCGGCGGAGATAGAGAAGCTGAAAAAGGCGCTCGAAAAGACCGCCGAAAGCGACAAGGAGCTCGACGAGGAGTACAAGGCACTCGACGGACAGAACGGCGAGCTGTATTCAAAGCTGACGGAAGCGCGTCTCACGCTCCAGCAGGCGGAAAAGACGAAAGCCGATATCGCGGAGCGTCTCGAAGAGGATAAGAAAAACTCCGTTGACCGCGAACAGGCAGCGGACAATTACAGAGCAAGACGCAGAACGCTCAGCGGCGAGCTTGAAAAGCTGGGCGAGGAAAAGTCCGAGCTCGAAAACAAGCTCGTGGGATATAAAAAGCTATACGAAAGCAAGAACGGAAAGCTGACCGAGAGCCGAACGGTATATGAGCAGATGCGCCGCACCCTCGACGGCAAGCGCCAGAGACTTGAAGCGCTGACGGATATTGAAAAGAACATGGTTGGCTATTTCTCCAGCGTAAAGGCGGTAATGAGCGCCGGAAAACGCGGTCAGATAGGCGGCATACACGGCACGGTTGCCGATATCATCTCGGTTGACAAGAAATACGCGGCGGCGGTTGAGACTGCGCTCGGTAACGCGCTCCAGAATATCGTGGTTGACAGCGAGGAGACCGCGAAGCGCTGCATACGCTTCCTGAAAGACTCCAACGGCGGACGCGCGACGTTCTACCCTCTTACCTCGGTAAAGGGCTCGTACCTCAACCAGAGCGGGCTTGAAAATGAGGAAGGCTTTGAGGGCATCGCCTCGGAGCTGATAAAATGCGAGGACAGGTACAGAGATATCATAAGCTCGGTGCTCGGCAGAACGGCTGTCGCGGATGACATAAACTCGGCTGTGCGTATTGCGAAGAAATACGGCTATAAATTTAGGACAGTAACACTAGACGGTCAGATAATAAACGCGGGCGGTTCCCTTACGGGCGGCTCGCTGAAAGAGACTACCGGCATAATCTCCCGTAAGCAGGAAATAGACACGCTCGCTACGGATATCGAAAAGCTCTCGGAGAAGATAAAATCCTCGCAGGAGGAATACGCGGCACTCTCGGCGGAAGTCGGAAAAATGAGCATCGAAATGGAGGGCTTCACCGAAAGAGTAACGGAGCTCAGGCAGGAGGAAGTCCGTATCACTACCGAGATCGCGGGTATCAAGGATCTTATCCGCCAGCTCGAAGAGCAGCAGGACAGCGCCGAGCTGATAATCGAAAAGAGCAGAAAGCAGACCGCCGAACAGGATAAGCTGATAGAAGCCGCGAAAGCCGAGATCGAAAAGCTCGGCAGGAGTATTGCGGAGAACGAGGAAAAGCTGAAACAGGCGGGCGCGAAGCTCGAAAAGGCTGAATCCGAACGCAGCACGGCTTCGGAGAAGATAGCCGAGCTCAACCTTGCGCGCATAGCCGCGGAGAAGGATATCGAAAATCTTATGCAGCAGAAGGCGGACGCGGAACGCGCAAGAGACGCGGCTGCCGGAAGCAGTGAGATATTTGACCGCGAGACGGCGGAGGTGAACGCTTCCACCGAGCAGCTCAGAAAGCAGATAGAGGAAAAGAAAGCGGAGATAGAGACCGCAAAGACGCGCTTCGGGGACACCGGAAAGGCGATAGAAGAGCTTATCGTCAAGGAAAACGGCTGCGAAAAGCGCATAAGCGAGATAACGAAGGAAATACGCGAAAAGAGCGCCGACAAGGAAAAGTTCTCGAATGCGCTCGCGGCTGCAACGGAGAAAAAGGCTGCCGCAGAAAAGGAGCGCGACAAGCTGAAAATTGCGCTCTGGGACAAGTACGATCTCGCGCTGAGCGACGCAAAGGCACTCGCGGAAAAGATAGACGATTTGGCCGCGGCAAGGCGGGAGCTGCAGGATCTGCGCAGGCAGATATCCGCGCTCGGAAGCATAAACTTCTCGGCTATCGAGGAATACGAGGAAGTCAAGTCGCAGTACGACGCGCTTTCAGTTCAGTTAAGCGACGTTGAGAAGTCCAAATCGGAGCTCGAAAGGCTGATAAACAACCTGACCGCGGACATAAAAGCGCGGTTCCTCGCGAGCTTCAACGACATCAACGAGAAGTTCAGCTCCGTATTCAGGGAGGTATTCGGCGGCGGTGAGGCTCACCTTGAGCTGATAGACCCCGAAAACGTCCTCGAAAGCGGCATAGAGATATTCGCGGCACCGCCCGGAAAGCTGATAAAGAACCTTATCTCGCTGTCCGGCGGCGAGCAGACAATGGTAGCTATCACGATATACTTTGCAATACTGATGCACCGCCCGACGCCGTTCTGTATGCTTGATGAGGTTGACGCGGCACTCGACGAGATAAACGTCGTGAAATATGTCACCTATCTGAAACGCTTCTGCGCGAGCACACAGCTTATGATAATCACACACAGACGCGGCACGATAGAGGGCTGCGACGTGCTGTACGGCGTGTTCATGCAGGAAAAGGGCGTTTCGCGCCTGATACATCAGGAGCTTATCGACGAAATGGAGCTGGAGCTCGATTAACGTCACGGAGGGCTTGAAATGGACAATATTCGCAGCGCACGCGCGTCCGACGCTTCCCGCATAGCGGAGCTTATCGTCACGAATTACAGGGTGAATTTCTACCCGTTCTTTCACAACGACGAGTTTTATTTCGGCGAGCTGAATGTGCTGGACACGGCGGCGGAATACACCGAAGGCTCACAGGCGCTAAAAAACTCGTTCGTGTACGATGACTGCGCGGTCAAGGGATTTATCCGCATTGACGGCAGCGAGGTAAAAAAGCTGTTCGTCGAGCCGCAGTTCCAGAGCCGCGGCATAGGCGAGAAGCTGCTCACATTCGCGGTAAACGAAAAGAACGCCTCGCACCTGTGGGTGCTGGAATACAACAAGCGCGGCATTGAGTTCTACAAAAGACACGGCTTTGAGCTCACCGGCGAGAGAAAGATCGAGGACGAGTGGGTGCCGCTGCTGAAAATGAGCAGAGCGATATAGGAGGATAACCGTTTGGGATTTTTTGAAAAACTGAAGGAAGGTCTGAAAAAGACCAAGGACAGCTTCGTCGCAAAGGTAAACACGCTCGTGAACTCGTTCACGAAGATAGACGAGGACTTTTTCGAGGAGCTGGAGGAAACGCTGATACTCTCGGATATCGGAGCGGTAACGGCGGAGAATATATGCACAAGGCTGCGTGCGGTGGTAAAGCGCACCGGCACAACCGAAACGAACGCTGTAAAGGGATTGCTCAAAGGGATAGTCGCGGATATGCTGCGCGGAGACAACTCACTGAACCTTGAAACAAAGCCGTCCGCGATACTCGTTATCGGCGTGAACGGAGCCGGCAAGACCACCACGATCGGAAAGCTCGCCGCCAACCTCAAACGAGACGGCAAAAAGGTAATAGTTGCGGCAGCGGACACATTCAGAGCCGCGGCGATAGATCAGCTGGGCGTCTGGACGGACAGAGCCGGAGTTGAGATAGTGAAGCACGCAGAGGGCAGCGATCCGGCTTCGGTGGTATTCGATGCCTGCACCGCGGCAAAGGCAAGAAACGCGGATGTGCTTATCGTCGATACGGCGGGCAGACTGCACAACAAGAAGAACCTCATGGACGAGCTGAAAAAGATATCGAGGATTATAAATCAGCAGCTTGACGGCTGCTCGCTCGAAACGCTGCTCGTTCTGGACGCAACGACGGGACAGAACGCGGTAAATCAGGCGAGACTGTTCAAGGAGGTCTGCGACATTACGGGCATCGTGCTCACAAAGCTCGACGGTACCGCGAAGGGCGGCATAATCCTGCCGATAAAGGACGAGCTCGGGATACCCGTAAAGCTCGTAGGCGTAGGCGAGAAAATAGACGATCTCCAGAACTTCATACCCGAGGACTATGCGGAAATACTGTTTGCGGATGACGGTAAAAAAGACGAAGATGAAGAAGCCGAAAATGACGGCGATGAGGATAACGAATAAAAATGAAACTTGTAATTGCGACAAATAATCAGGGTAAAGTAAGAGAAATAAAGGAAATGCTCGAACCGCTCGGTTATGAGCCCGTTTCACTCAAAGACGCGGGTATCGAGATCGAGGTAGTAGAGGACGGCGAGACCTTCGCAGAGAATGCCCACAAGAAAGCAAAGGCTGTGTATGACATCTGCCATTGTCCCGTTATCGCGGACGACAGCGGGCTTGAAGTCGATTTTCTCGGCGGCGCTCCGGGCATCTACTCCGCAAGATACGCGGGTGAGGACGCAACCGACGAGCAGCGCATACAGAAGATTCTCGACGAGCTTGACGGCGTGGACGAGAGCATGAGAACGGCGCGCTTCGTATGCTCGCTGTACTGCATTCTCGACGACGAGACCGAGTACAGCGTCCGCGGCACCCTCGAAGGCTTCATCGGCACCGAACCCCTCGGACATAACGGCTTCGGCTATGACCCGATATTTATGGTGGACGAGGAGACCAGCGTTGCTATGCTGCCCGCGGAGGAAAAGAACCGCATCAGTCACCGGGCTTCCGCGATAAAGCAGCTCACAGAAATACTCGCGAAAAGAGAAGCATAATATGAGACACAGATACACGGCAGCCGCACTTCTCACCGCACTTTCACTGGCAGCCGCGGCCTGCGGTCAGCCAACTGCTCCCGCCGTTACAAGCGCACCGGAAACAATTCCGGCACCCACGGAAACGACAGCAGCCGAGACGGAAACGGTAACCTCCGAAACAACTGCCGTCGGAACTACCGAAGCGGTCACCACAACCGAGGAGCCGGAACCGCTCCCCGAAGGCACATACCGTCTCGACGGGGTGACGTTCAGATTTTCGGAGATAACCGACGAGCTGCACGAAGATCTTATTGACCTTATGGAAACGCTGCACGGCAAGCCGGAAGGCAAATTCGTAAGAGTCGTCTTTGAAGTCATCGACGGCGGCGAATACGGCGGGATACGTGCAGACAGGGTAAAAAGCGTGTTCGGCAAGGACGGCAGAACGCGGCTTAACGGAGCCTTGCCGATCGACTTCTCGTATTCCGATTCCCTACTCGCGGAAACCGATTCTTCGACGAGCTATATGAACGATCAGATTTTTCCGGTTTTTGTAGTGGATAACGACTTCGATCCCTCTTCGGCGGAGGTGACTGTCGATCTCTCCGGAATGAATGACCTGCTCCCTGCCCCGCAGAACGTAAAAGCGGAAACAAACACAAGGAACAGGAACATTACGGTCTCATGGGATCCGGTAGAAGGCGCGGACGATTACGGAATATCCGTATGCTACCCCGATATTGCCGTGAGATATGAGGATAAAAAGGTTTTCGGTAACGGTTACGCTTCCGTCTCTACAAAGGACACATCATACACGTTTGAATGTAACGTAAGCAACACCGTTTACCTCAGGGTGTACGCCCTTGTCAGCGACGGTGAACATAAAAAAGAACAGTCATACGCATATACGCAGTTCAGACGCTTCTGAAAGCTGCAGGAATATAGGCTAAACCAAAGTATAAATACTGATTGAATAAAAATTTTTTCATACAAGGAGGAAACAAAAATGAACAAGTTAATCAACGAACTCGTAAACAAGAAGGTAGCCGACAAGGTGAACAGCGTTGTGAAGGCAGCGGAGGAAGAGATCACGATGTCCCGCAAGGTATTCGGACTTGAAATAGCTGTTGCCATTCTCGGCGGTATCGTTTTCGGTATGCTCATTTCCCCGCGCAAGAAGGTATCCTACAAGATCGCGAGCAACAATCATGACATAGGCGATTTTGCCGGCAGCAAGCACTGCACCGAGGAATACGACGAAGACGAAGACGAGAACGAGGAAGATACCGAAGATGACGATGACAACGGCAGCGACGAAGCTCCCGACAGCGACATCAACGGCAAGAGCAAGTTCATAAAGCTGTAAGGGGATAATATGACCGGAAAAGAAAGAGCAAAGCTGCGCGCTCTGGCAAACAGCTATGAGACGATACTCTATGTCGGCAAGAACGGCATAGGCGACGATCTCGTGAAGCAGGCAGACGACGCGCTCGAAGCAAGAGAGATGATAAAGGGCAAGGTACACGAGACCTGCGAGCTTACCGCGCGCGAGGTCTGCACCGAGCTTTGCGGGCGGCTGAATGCCGAGCCGGTGCAGGTCATCGGCACAAAGTTCGTGATGTACAGGCAAAACAAAGACCCGAAGAAGAGAGTTGTGTTCACAGATGAGTAAAGTCGGTATTCTCGGAGGAACCTTTGACCCGATACACACGGGTCATGTTATGCTCGCGGAGACTGCGGCAAAGGAGCTAAAACTCGCGGAGACGCTTATAATACCGGCAGCCGAACCCCCGCACAAGGAAGGCTGCACCGCGCCGTTTACGGACAGATTCGCTATGGCGGAGCGTGCATTTGCGGGCAGAACGGGCTTTACCGTATCGGATATCGAAAATAAGCTCGGCGGCAGGAGCTTCACGATAAACACCGTCCGTGCGCTGAAAGAGATATATCCGAAAAAAACGGAGTTTTATCTGATAATCGGCGGCGATCAGCTGTTCACGATCGAGAAGTGGTTCAGGTATGAGGCGCTGCTGAAAGAGTGTCATATTACGGCGGTAACGCGCGGTGATATCAGCTACACGGATATGCAGGAGTACGCAAACGAGCTCGGGCGCGTGAAGGTGATAAACGCCGCGATACCGGATATCTCGTCTGCCGAAATACGCGAAAAGCTGAAAAACGGCGAGGATATAAAGGGGCTTGTTCCGGATGCCGTGCGCGAATATATCGAAGCGGGAGGGCTGTACCGTGGCTGACGAATACAAAGACCTGATACGCTTAATGATGGGCAAGAAGCGCTACATCCACAGCTGCAACGTTGCGGATATGTGCGTGAAGCTCGCGCAGCTTTTCGGCGAGGACGTTAACAAGGCGTACACGGCGGGCATACTGCACGACTGCCGTAAGGAAGCCGACGCGGACGTACAGCGCAGGGAGATGACGGCGAGCGGGTACTACGTCGATCCGGCGGAGCTCGACTCCAAGAGCACATGGCACGGCATAGCAGCCGCATATTATGTGCGCCACGAGCTCGGCATAGACGACAAGGACATACTGAATGCGATACGCTATCACACCGTCGGACACGCGGCTATGTCAAAGCTCGAAAAGATAGTATATCTCGGCGATCTCGTATCTGCGGAGCGCGACTTCCCCGATGTGGAGAAGTACAGGGCTTATGCAATGCGTGATCTTGACGATGCAATGTACAGAGCGCTGAAATGGTCCATAGGCAACCTCTCCGAAAGCGGAAAAAAAATACCGGTATGCACGATAGAAGCGTATAATTATTACATAGATAAAAAGCTGAAAAAGGATTGAAAGGATAAAATATGACCGATACAGAAGAAGTAAAGATCGCGGTAAAAGCCCTCGATTCCAAGAAGGGCGGCAATATCAAGGTGATACGCATTGGTGATATCACAGTTCTCGCAAATTATTTCGTCATAGCGGAAGGCACCAGCTCCACGCAGGTAAAGGCCCTCGCGGACGAAGTGGAGTTTAAAATGGGAGAAGCCGGCATACAGCCGAAATGCTCGATCAATCAGCAGGGAACGAACTGGATAACGCTCGATTATATCGACGTTGTAGTTCACGTCTTCCTCAACGAGACCCGCGAGTTCTACGGCCTCGAAAAGCTCTGGGCAGACGGCGATGAGATAGACGTGTCAGAGTTTTTGGAATAGACTTTTCGAGAGCTTTGAGACGGGGCGCCGCCCCGAACCCCGCAAGGTCTTTCGGTCAGCCCCTCTGCCGTTTTCGCAAGCGAAAACATCACCTCCCCGGTTATCGGGGAGACCACCCTTTGGAAAAGTGGGCTTGACACCCTACGGCACGATGCCGTAAGGAAGTTTCCAAAAGCGCGCACGATGCGCGCATTAAAGAAACTTCCGATAAACCTAATGCAGTATTTCAGAGCGCTCTGCTATGGGCAACTCCGCAAGAAATGAAAGGGGGTTGGCGATAACTCCGCTTCGGAGCGGCGCGTCCGCCGCATTTTAACAGTTTATTTGTTTAAAAAACAGCATGATATTTTGTCTGTTATGACGAAATTGTGAAAATTGTGAAAAAATATACTTGACAAATTTTGTTATATAATGTATAATGTCTTGTGGGCGCGATTACAAAGCCCATAATCAGCTATCATTACTTATGTTTTGATATATTTAGCCTGTGCCGAAAGGCAAAGGGAGGGATATTTGTGGCAGAAATTCGTCTTGGCAAGAACGAGTCGCTCGATACCGCACTCAAGCGTTTCAAGCGTTCGTGCGCAAGAGACGGCGTACTGGCTGAGGTTCGCAAAAGAGAGCATTACGAAAAGCCTTCTGTGAAGCGTAAGAAAAAGTCCGAAGCTGCACGCAAGCGCAAGTTCAAGTAATGATGAATTACACAGGATTTAAGCGGTCTCGGACAGAGTCCGCTTAATTTATTATCAATAAAATGAGTTGGTAAGATGATATTCAGACCACGTTTTCATATCATAAACGTACTTGATATAGATGAAAAATTCCTGAAAGACAACGGCATAGACGGGCTTATCCTCGATCTCGACAATACCCTTTCCCTGCACGGCGCTCCCGCCGCAGAGGCAGGAATACCGGAATGGCTCGATAAAATGCGCGCACTCGGCGTGAAAATGGTTGTCGTGTCGAACAATACTAACCACCGCGTGGCTCCGCTCGCACGAAAGCTCGGGCTGCCTTTTATCGCAAACGGCGCAAAGCCCCTCACTATCGGAATAACACGCGCGATCAGATTTCTCGGTATCCCGAAAGAACGCACCGCCGTGGTAGGCGATCAGATCTTCACCGACGTTATGGGCGGTAACTTCGCGCGGACACAGACGATACTCGTTGAACCGTTCCACGAGGAGAAAAACCTGTTTTTCAAAATAAAGAGAGCCGCGGAAAATATCGTTTTCAGGCGCGGCGAGGATCTATCCGGAAAGAAAGGCAAATAAGATGATAACATTCGGACCCGGCGGAAATTCCGACAGCTTCGGCAAGCGCAGCTTCCCCGAAGACCTTCCGGAATACCTTGCCTCAATGGGGCTCAACGGATATGAGGTGGAATGCGGACGCGGTGTCCGCATAGCGGAAAAGACATACCGGCTGCTGCCGGAACTCGCGGAGAAAAACGGGATATACCTGACGCTGCACACGCCGTATTTTATCTCGCTTTCGAGCGAAAAGGAAGAGACAAGGCTCAAAAGTGTGGATTACATACTCGAAAGCGCCCGCGCCGCTCACAAGCTCGGAATACGCAAAATGGTGGTACATTCCGGCTCGTGCTCGAAAATGACGCGCGAAGCTGCAACGGAGCTTGCGAGAGACACACTCACGAGAGCGCAGCAGGCGCTTGACGGCGAAGGGCTCAGCGAGATAATACTCTGCCCCGAGACTATGGGAAAGATAAATCAGCTGGGTACTCTGAGCGAGGTGCTGGAGCTTTGCGGTGTCGATGAGAGGTTCCTGCCCTGCGTCGATTTCGGGCATCTGAACGCGCGCACACTCGGCGGGATAAAGACGGAAACAGATTACGCGGATATACTCGACGAGATCGAAAACAAGCTCGGACATGATCGCTTAAAGCATTTCCATGTGCATTTCAGCAAGATTATGTACACGGCCGGCGGCGAGAAAATGCACCTGACGTTTGAGGATACCGAGTACGGTCCGCAGTTCGAGCCGCTTATGGAGCAGTTCGCAAAGCGCGGTCTCGAACCGTCGGTGATCTGCGAAAGCTCCGGAACACAGGCGGAGGATGCCGCTGCAATGAAGAAATACTATGAGGGGACAGCAAAATGAAGATATTTATTATAAACGGACCCAATCTCGATATGCTCGGTAAGCGCGAGCCGGAAATATACGGAAGCGACACTCTCGACTCGATAAATGCGGAGCTCGCGGAATACTGCGCCGCCGTGGGAGTTGAGCCGACGTTCTTCCAGTCAAACTCGGAGGGCGCGCTGATAGATTTCATACATTCCGCACACGGCGAGGCGGACGGCATCGTTCTGAACGCCGGTGCTTACACGCATTACAGCATCGCTATCCGTGACGCGATCGCGGCAGTGGAGCTACCGTGCGTGGAGGTGCATCTCTCAAATGTGCATAAACGTGAGGAATTCCGGCACAAGTCGGTTATATCGGCTGTCTGCACCGGAGTGATATGCGGCTTCGGCAAAAAATCGTACAAGCTCGCTATCGACGCACTTTTATTATAAAACAAGGAGATCGTTTCCGGAAATGACAAGAACAGACAGAATAGCGGCGGAGCTTAAAGATCCGAGCCATGCCGCCCTTATAACAAGCCCGGTGTCGAGGCAGTACGCGACAGGCTTCAGATCCTCTTCGGGTATCGTTTTCGTGACACAGAAAAAAAGCTACTTCATAATAGATAACAGGTACTATGAGAAAGCCGCCGAACAGGCTGACGGCGTGGAAGTAATGCTGCTTACCGATCTTCGCAAGCAGATCTACTCCGTCATCGAGGAGCACGGCATAAAGGTCATCTCGATAGAAAGCAAGAGCGTTACCGTAAGTGAGCTCGAAGACTATATGAAGCTGTTCTCCGGTCTGACAGTCGATCCTTCGGGCTGGCTCTCCTCCACGATAGAAAAGATGCGCATAATCAAGAGCCAGGAGGAGATACAGAAGATAGAGGCGGCACAGCGCATTGCGGAAGCGGCATTCCAGAAGCTCATAGCCGCTATCCGTCCCGGAATGACCGAGAAACAGGTTGCTTCGGTGCTCAATTTCTATATGATGGATCTCGGCGCGGACGGCATATCGTTCGATACTATCGCCGCTTCCGGCGTAAACTCAGCCTGCCCGCACGCTGTACCAACCGACAAGCCGCTGCAGAACGGCGAGTTTCTAACGCTCGACTTCGGTGCCGTGGTTGACGGCTACCATTCCGATATGACGCGCACCGTCGTTATCGGAAAGCCGGACGAGGAAATGGCAAAGGTATATAATGCGGTATGGGGCGCACAGTCTGACGCTATAAAGGCTGTACACGCCGACGTTACCGGCAAGCTCGTTGACAGCGTGGCAAGAAGCACGCTCGACGCTTGGGGGTATGAGAAATACTTCACCCACGGTCTCGGACACGGTGTAGGACTAGAAATACACGAGGGTCCCACGGTCTCTGCAAAGAGCCCGTTCACGCTGCATGAGGGAATGGTAATCACGATAGAGCCGGGAATCTATATCCCGCACAAGTACGGCGTTCGTATAGAAGATATGGTAGTTGTGACCACTAACAGCTGTATAGACCTGACAAAGGCTCCCAAGACGCTTATTTATATCTGATAAAACCGTGAACAGGAACAAATATTGTGCCGACGGCAGCAGGTTTTTTGGAAATAACGAAAAATTTTAAAAAACTATTGCAATTTGAGCGAAAATATAGTACAATATATAAGATAATTATGTAGATATCCGCAAATAATAAGGAGGATTATGAAATGATCACAGCAGGCGATTTCAGAAACGGCATGACATTCGAGGAAGACGGACAGGTTATGCAGGTCGTAGAATTCCAGCACGTTAAGCCCGGCAAAGGTGCCGCTTTCGTAAGAACCAAGACCAAGAACGTTCTTACCGGCGCGGTAGTTGAAAAGTCATACAACCCCACGGCAAAGTTCCCCACAGCGTTCATTGAGCGCAAGGATATGGAATACACCTACATGGACGGCGAGCTCTACCACTTCATGGACAGCGAGACCTACGAGGACGTTCCGATCAACGCCTCCGAGGTTGGCGACAACTTCAAGTTTGTCAAGGAAAACACCGTATGCAAGGTTCTTTCCTACAAGGGTAAGGTATTCGGCGTTGAGCCGCCCAACTTCGTTGAGCTCGAAGTTACACAGACAGATCCCGGCTTCAAGGGCGATACAGCTACAAACGCAACAAAGCCCGCTACACTCGAAACAGGCGCGGAGATCAGAGTTCCGCTGTTCATAGATATCGGCGACGTTATCCGTATCGACACAAGAACAGGCGAATATATGGAGCGTGCCAACAAGTAAACCGGCTGCTCCCGTTTGAAAGTGAGGCATTAATATGGAAAATATGACAATTGCCGAAAAGGTATCATACATCAAGGGTCTTGCGGAAGGTCTCAAGCTCAGCACAGAGACAAGCGAAGGCAAGATACTCACTGCTATCATCGACGTTCTCGGTGATATCGCGCTGAATATCGAGGATATCGACTCCGATCTCGCTGATCTCACAGATGTTGTGAACGACGTTGAGGACAGCCTTATAGACCTTGAGGACGAGGTTTACGGCGACGGTGACACAAGCGAATACGGCGACGATGACGACGATGATGCGCTCTACGAGATCACCTGCCCGAACTGCAACAACACGATAACAGCGGATTACGATGTTCTCGCGGACGGCACTATCGAATGTCCGAATTGCGGAGAGACGCTCGAATTTGACCTTGAGCAGCTCGACGAGGAATAATAACAACAAACAAACAAAAACAAATGTTTCGGGGCGGGGTGAGATTCCCCACCGGCGGTGCTGTACACGCAGCATTGAAGCTCCCACAAAGCGCGTCACGAAGACGCACAGTAAAGGAGCTTCGATATAGTCCGCGAACTCCCTTCGGGAGCCGAATCGGTGAAATTCCGATACCGACGGTATAGTCCGGATGAAAGAAACAAAAACGTGCTTTTTAAAGTACCATGCCCCTGTATTTACAGGGGCATTTTTGTTCCCTCCGAATGAAAGGAGAAGCATTATGTCAGCAACAAAAACAGAAACGGCAGTAAAACCGGCAGCACGCAGCGTCTCGGGGGTACGCTTCATCACGATAACCGCGATACTTACAGCAATTGCAGTACTGCTGCAATACCTCGAATTTCCCGTTCCGATGTTCATTCCCCCGTTCGTGAAATTCGATTTTTCCGATCTTCCGGCTATTCTCGCAGCATTTCTCGTATCGCCTATCTCCGGCATTGCGGTTTGCCTGCTCAAAAATGTGATACACCTCGCGGTATCTTCTTCCGTGGGTGTCGGCGAGCTCTGCAACTTCCTGCTCGGCGTGGTAATGGTGATACCCTCATGGCTTATTTACAAGATCAAGCCCACAAAGCTCAACGCGCTTGTCGCAATGCTGATCGGCTCGCTTATAACGGCGGTACTGAGCATATTTATCAACTACTACATCAGCTACCCGTTCTATCAGACATTCATGCCGCTCGACGCGATAATCGAGGAATACCGCAAGCTCAACGACGGTGTCGGCTCGCTCTGGGACGCGCTGATATGGTTCAATATGCCCTTCACGTTCGTGAAGTTCCTGCTCGATTCGATCATCGTGTTCTTTATCTATAAGCCGCTGGCAAAGGCAGTGCGCAAGAACGGATAAAAGCATATTGACAAAATAAGAGCTGTATGCTATAATATAAACAGCAAGAGCAGCCGTTTAACGGTTCCGCTCCCTATGTTAAAACAAAAAGTAATAACCGTCGGTTTGCGAGACTCGGGCGGTTATTTCTTTTTGCCGTTAAAGTGCTCGATGATCTTTAGGATCACCGTGATTACTGCGCATATCAAGAGACCTTGACTTACGAAAAGCTGAAGAAATTCAGCATAAGTAAATTCCACTTTTTACATCACACTCCTTTTTCCAAAGACCGTTGGACTTTGTATCGGGAGCGTGTCGATGCGTAGCAACGAAACTGAACCGCCTGATCGGCTGCTCCTGCCGGAAGTTTCCGCTGACCCTGCCGTCAGGCGGCTTCTGACAAGTATTCGGTTTTGCGGCAGGTGAACGCCTGTTACGCTCATTATAACAAATGTCTGTACAAAAGTCAATCCCCGCTTCTTTTCAGAAACGGGGGTCATTTTATTTTGCGTTTTCTCTTATAGTATCGAACAGCCCGACACAGAGATGCATGATGACATATACAACTACGGCAATAACCACAATTTCAAACTGGTTATAACCTGTTGTAACCGACATAAGCACGCACATGAAATACGGAAGTGTAAGCTCGCGCAATATGTCTGCCGCCTTCAGGTGCGGAACAGTTACACCGATCATTCCTGCCAGTGTTCGTTTTTCGGTATATACAAAAGCGGTAACTGCCAAGTTAAGCGAGACTGAAATCATAAATATAAACGAAAACATATCAAAATTTCTCACACCCGAAAAGAGAGCAAATAAAACTGCGAAAATGCAGATGAACGGGAATACCATTTTCAGCGTCAACGATCTTCCGGCTTCATACTTTGATTTTAGAACAGTCACGGCTTTTTCGGATATCTCTGTGTATTTCTGTCTGAATCCCACTCTTATGAACAGTGACAGAAAAATGAATACTATGCCTGCGAATATAGTAAACAAAGATACTACTTTTTCGTAGGTATGATACTGCAGCACGAACATGAGCGCTATCCCGAGTATCAGTATGCCCGTACCCGCAGCGGCAAGCAGCGAAACTGTCCTTATATGGGACAGGTATTTCTTCTCCGGGGCTTCGGTTATCACCACAGGCACAGCACCGCGGGTAATCCCCATTTCGGACAGCACCTCGTCGATGCTGCCGAACTCCGATATCACCGTGCCTATCGCTTCATTCCCGCTCTTCCCTTCTTTAACAAGCTCGTCGTACTTGTCGGTCATGTTCGCGGTTATGTCCTCGCGCAGACGGCTCGTTTCGTTTGTAACAGGTATGCCCGTAAACATACTGTCGATATAGTTTATTATAATATCCATTTTTATTTCCTCCTGTTATACTTCTATAAAGTTATCTATAACCTTTTTGGTAAGCTCCCATTCCTCGCATTTTTCCTTATAATACCGGCTGCCCTCGTCGGTTATGCGGTAATATGTCCGCTTCCTTCCGTCGTGCATTCCGGAATACGACGTAATGAAGCCGTTCTTTTCGAGACGTGTGAGCGCGGAATACAGGGTAGTCTCTTTCATAACGTAGTTATCGTCGGATATATCCTTTATCTGCTTTGATATCTCATATCCGTATGAGTCGCCGCATGATACGATGAAAAGGATCATCGTATCCGTATATCCGCGGATAATATCACTGCTTATCAAATACTGTCACCTCCGGAGATGCGCTGCCTGTCCGTGTGTAGGGGGTGCGGTACAGGCAGCCGGTAATACTTCGTCAGACGATACTATGTCTGCCGTAGTATTATAATACCACGACTGACGTAGTATGTCAATAGCTTTCCGCATTTTTGGCATACTGCATAAAATTCCCACTGCTTTTTATGCACAGGCAACAAATCACCGCCTCCGCAATTATTACAAATCCTTTACATTTTGCGAAAAAGGTTGATTTAATTGCCGGAAAGTGATATAATAATCATATATGGCATTGCATTATGCCCTATCAATGACGTAAAAGGAAAACCTATACAGATGATCCATAACAGGAAAATACAGCAGATAGCCGATGAAGTCGAAAAGGTAATAGTCGGCAAGCGCGACGTGGTGACGATGCTGCTTATTGCGCTGCTCTCGGGCGGTCACGTTCTCGTCGAGGACGTTCCCGGCACCGGAAAGACCACCCTTGCCGCGGCTGTCGGAAAGTCCGCCGGACTTATGAGCAAGCGCGCTCAGTTCACACCGGACGTTACCGCCTCGGATATAACCGGCTTCACGATGCTGAACAAGGAAACGAATAATTTTGAATACCGTCCCGGAATGGTCATGACCAATATCCTGCTCGCGGACGAGATAAACCGTGCCACACCGAAAACACAGTCCGCGCTGCTCGAAGCAATGGAGGAGCAGACCGTGACCGTTGACGGCGTTACGCACAAGCTCCCTGCGCCGTTTATGGTTATCGCGACACAGAACGAGCTCGGTTATGTCGGTACCTTCCCGCTGCCGGAAGCGCAGCTCGACAGATTTATGATGAAGGTATCAATGGGCTACCCCTCCATAGATCAGGAGATAGGCATTATCGCGAGCAGGCAGAAGGCCGATCCGTTCGATCTGATAATCCCTACCTGCACGAAGGACGATATAATCACCGCGAAGAATGACGTTAAGGATACGAACATAGAGCCGTCCGTGTACCGCTATATCGTGGAGATCACCGCGAGCACGAGAGTACACCCGGCAGTCGAGCTCGGAGCAAGCCCGCGTGCTTCCCTCGCACTCATGCGTGCGGCGCAGAGCTACGCTTTCCTTAACGGGCGGGCGTATGTCGTACCGGAGGACGTTCTGCGAATGACACCGTATATCCTGCCGCACAGAATAAGGCTGACGCAGGAAGCGAAGATAAAGCGCACCGATACAATGGACGTGCTAAGGGACATAATAAAGGCTGTGAAGCCGCCGTTCACAAGAGGTAAATAGGCTTGGCAAAGTACAGGATCTTATATACGATGCTTTTTATCGGAGCCGTGGTATTTGCGCTCGCCTACGAGAGCAAGCTGTCGTTCGTTCTGCTTGTGGGGACTGCTCTGCTGCCGCCGCTGACGTTCATACTTATGCTCCTGTCCGGGCTGCTTATGAAGATAGAAGTCATACCGGAGACGGAGCACGTCGGCAAGCTGCAGGACTTTGAGATCAACGTAAAGGTGACCAACCGGTTCATAATACCTGCCGCGCCGATGATCGTGACCGGGACGTTCCACGACAAGAACGGAAGCGTCATACCGGGGCGGCGGCTCGTGCTGAGCGCGGGAGCTATGCGTAAATGCGACTACTCGTTCAAGGGCAACATCAGCTTTCGCGGCGAGTATCTTCTCGGCATTGAAAGCGCGGAGATATATGATCTGCTCCGCATATTCCGTTTCAGGCTCAAGAAAACGCCGATGTGCAGGATAACCGTTATGCCGAGGCGGGTAATGCTCGACGAGACTACGGCGCTCTGCACCGACGACTACGACAGCACGATAACGAAGGTATCGTTCATGGACAGCGGTTCGTTCGCTTCGGTACGCAAGTACGAGGACGGAGACCTTATGAAGCACGTTCACTGGAAGCTCTCCGCTAAGCACGACGAGCTTATGGTGAAGCAGTCGGAACAGAACCTCGGAAGCAGCGCGCTTATCATAACCGATCTGCACGAGATATCGGAGGACGAGGAGATCAATATGAAAGCGGCGGACGCGGCAGTCGAGACTGCGCTCGCGCTTACGAGAAAGATAATCACCGACGGACGCACGGCGGTGAACATATACCGCGCTGCTGACGGCTCCGCGGACATAATGAACGCGGAAAAGAATGACGACTACGAGCGGCTCGTTTCGATCTTTGCTGTGCTCCCGATCACGAAAAAGGATCAGGGCGCGGAGGGGTTGATATCCTATGCTGCGGACAGCCTTACCGGCAGCGAACCGCTCTTTATCATAACCCCGAAAATGAAAGCGAAGGCGCTTTCCGACATACTGAACGCCGTCGGGAATATGTACGGCGAGATACGGATATACCTCACCGCGTCCAACCCGGACGATATGCTTGCCGCACAGGCGGGCGCCGTGGGCAATGTGTCCGTATGGCGCATTGACGACGAGGACATCTCGCTTTCTCTGCGCACCTCCATGCAGCAGCAATATTAAACAAAGGTGCTGCCTTCCGGCAGCTGTCATAAAAATGAGCCGAAGAAAAGAATACAGCAACGAAAAGATAATTCACGACGAATATTTCGGAAAACAGCCTTCCGCCGCATTCCTGCTGACGGCAAGGCTTGTTTTGCTGTGCGTTATGACCGGCTCGCTCATACTCGTGTTCTGCGGGCTGTACGGCTATGAGGGCAATGCGTATATTCCTGCGGGAATTGCCGCTCTCGCCGCGGGTGTTATATACATTCTCGCGTCGGTGCTGCCTGCTCCGATCATCTACGGCGCGGTAATGACCGCAATTATCGCGGTTGTATGGGTGCTGCGCGACACCGCGCTTCGCCTCGGGCAGTATTTCTGGGATTACTTAATGGTGCGCATAGACGGCCGTATAATTCAGACCGCGGGATTTACATTCCACGAGTTTGCGCGCCTTAAAGCCAACGCAGAGCCGGAACACGGACTTATGCAGACATCATACTTCTGGGCGGCAATGCTGATCGGAGTGCTGTGCGCGTTATTATTTGCGGCAGCCGTGCGCACAAGGATACATCTGTCCGTTCCAATAACTGCCGCCGTTATCATAACCGCACCGGCTGTTGCCGGAGAGATCGCGGGATTTCTGCCGGAATATCTTGTCTTTGTAGTCTGCATTTTCGGCTTCGAAGCGATAAGCTCAAGCTACGAGCTTGACAGCCGCTTCATATACGGGAGCCTGTCCAACGCACACCTTTACAACCACCGCAGTGACCGGGAATACAGCAGCAGGCTGGTATTCGCGCCGCCTTCCCGTAAAATCGCGGGAGATACCGTGCGCTATCACCGCTATTCCGGGAATATGATCGCGGCTGCGGCTGCGGCTGCAATTGTATTCTTCGCCGCAGCGAAGATCATTCCCGAAGGAATGGGTCTCAACTATCAGAAAGTGCTCGACACTGCCGTCTCTATCGGGAACAGCGCCGCAGACGCAGTGGGCGATCTTCTCGGTATGCCGATAGGAAGTCCCGACGACAAGGGATATTTCAGCTCCGACTCGTACGGGGACATTTCCGACAGCATAAGTATCGTTCCGCCAGGAGACAGTGACCGCGCTGTGCTTGAGGTCACACTCGGGAGAAATGACATACCCGTTTATCTGCGCGGAGATATCGGCGTTGACTACAACGGCAGCTCATGGAGCAGCGTCAGACTGACCGATGAGGAATACAGAACTGCCATTCCGGTGGGCTTCGCTCCCGAAGCGGAATATCAGGTATTCAGACAATTCCTTGCAAGAGGCTCCGTGGATTTCGATCCGGACGAGGTAATGCCGCTCCAGTCGGTTTCCGTAAAGTACCTGCGCAATACAAGAGTGGTATTCCAGCCGGTGGCTCCCTTTGATCTGAACTATCGCGGAAGCTCGCAGTACGACTGCTTCGGAGACTTTATTCTCCGCACAAAGCGCGGCTCCGTGAACAAGTACGAAGGGCTTGCGCTGACACCCTGCATGGATTCCGGCGTATTCGGCTCGTATATATCGGATATTGCAGCATACAGCCAGCATAGTGCCGTTTCGGACGGAAGCATAACCGCGCCGGATATGACACCGATAGATTACATCCGCGGGATAAGCGCGTATCGCGGATTTATCGAGAAGACATACAAATACAACAGTGATGCTTTCAGGACATCGGGAAGCTATAATGCCGTCTCCGGATTTATGGCGGATTTCGAGCGGTTCTACAAGGAGTCCGGATATTACGCTGTCGAGAACACCCCCGACGAAGACACGGACGGCAGTATCACCAACAGCCAGCGCTATTACAGGGCAAAGGCGATTTGCGAGTATTTCAGCGAAAACTTCACATATTCGCTGGACGACACCAACAACGGCGAGAATATGCTCGACACGTTCTTGAACGAGACCAAAAGCGGTCACTGCGCGCTTTTCGCGACTGCAATGACGCTCGCCCTGCGTGAATACGGCATACCCGCGAGGTACGTCACGGGCTACGTTATCTACGGCGGCGGCGAACCCGACAAGAACGGCAATTACAAGTACACGCTGACGGAAAAGCAGCTGCACGCTTGGGTAGAGGTATATTTCCGCGGTATCGGCTGGCTTCCGTTTGACCCGACAGCCACGGTCCCGGGCTATGCAGAGATCGTCTATGAAACGCCTCCGATAGCTGCCGAAACATCGGTGACCGATACATCGGAGCCGCCATCAACTACAGCGGCGGGCGATCCGGACAGTCCTGATTCGCCGGAAAGCACAGACGCGGAGACTACCGCAGAGCCGGATAATGACCCGCTTTCACAGGACGGCGGAGATAACGGCGAGCAGCCGGATACGGTGATACCCGTTCCGGAAACACGCAGCGGAAACGACTTCGGCAGCATTATAGTATCGCTGCTGCCGATCATCGTGATAGTGGCAGTCGCGGCGGCGCTCATTGCAATCATCGCGCTGTTCTTCCGTAACCTGCGTAAAGCAGAGAAGAAAACTATAAACAGCTTCCGGACGCTGCCGCCCTACGAGGCTTCGCAGATAATGTACCGCTTCGTGATGAGGTTGCTTGAAACGAAGGGGCTGGTTCCCGGCGCGGAACAGTTCTACGACTTCGCGGAGCGCGTGGACGGAAGTATCGAAATGAAGGGCGCGAACGTGTTCATGATGGACGTAATGCCGGTATTCGAGAAGTGCGAGTTCGGCAGCCCGGAGATATCGCCTGTTTCGGAGGACGAGCGGAACTCGGTTTACGCCTTCACGGCAGCCGTTTACAGAAAGGTCATCGAGGACTGCACGGCAATAAAAAGAATTTTTCTTAAAATTTCGTTATTTTTGTAAAAAAACGGTTGCAAATGACAAAGAAATTTGTTATAATAATATTATGGTTCTATACCGATAAATTTTCAGACTATACAGGGGGACTTTATTATGAATCTGATAACCCGCTCCGATTTCGACGGACTTGCGTGCGGTGCGCTTCTCTATGAAGCAGGGATAATAGACACCTTCACCTTCAAGCACCCGAAGGATATTCAGGACGGACTTGTTCCCGTAACGGAAAACGATGTTCTCGCAAACGTTCCTTTCGTGGAGGGCTGCGGACTCTGGTTCGATCACCACTCCAGTGAATTTGAGCGCCAGCAGCTTGAGGGCAAATACAAAGGCGAAAGCCGTATCACTCCGAGCTGTGCAAGAATAATATACGAATACTACGGCGGAAGAGAGCGCTTCCCGCAGTTCGATGACCTTATGGAGGCTGTCGATAAGGTGGACAGCGGCAACCTTACCGTTGATGAAGTGCTTCACCCCAAGGGCTGGATACTCGTCGGCTTCCTCATGGATCCGCGTACCGGTCTCGGACGTTTCAGAAACTTTACCATAAGCAACTATCAGCTCATGGAAAAGCTGCTTACCTGCTGCCGCAGCATGACGACACAGGAGATACTCGATATGCCCGACATCAAGGAGCGTATCGCAGTATATACCGAGCAGAGCGAGCTGTTCAAGGAAATGGTACACGCTCACACCGTTATCAAGGGCAATGTCATCATCACCGATCTGCGCGGCGTTGACCCGATCTACACCGGAAACCGATTCATGATATACAGCCTTTACCCCGATCAGAACATATCCGCGTGGATAGTCAACGGCAAGGGCGGCATAGGCTGCTCGGCGGCGGTTGGTTACTCCGTTATCAACAAGACCAGCCATGTTGACGTAGGAAGCCTTATGCTCAAATACGGCGGCGGCGGTCACCGCAAGGTAGGCACCTGCCAGTTCAAGGACGAGGAGCTGCCGGAGAAGCTCGACAAGATGCTCGACGAGCTTGTAAACTACGACAAGTATTATAACGTATAAGCGATTTCCCCCGGAGACGACGCTCGTCCGGGGGAAAAAGTGTAATTTCGGGGAAAACGACTTCGGAGGAAAATATGACCGCACAGGAATTCGGAAAAAAGCTGAACGAGAATATCTCAAAGGTAATAATCGGCAAGGAGCACGAAATACGCATTATGACCGCGGCTATGCTCGCAGGTGGTCATGTTTTGTTCGAGGACGTCCCCGGCACCGGCAAGACAATGCTCGCAAGAGCCGCCGCAAAGTCACTCGACTGCGATTTCAAGCGCATACAGTTCACACCCGATCTGCTCCCGTCGGATATTACCGGCATCAACTACTTCAACATGAAGACGCAGGAATTTATATTCCGCAAGGGTGCCGTTTTCACGAATATCCTGCTCGCAGACGAGATAAACCGCGCCACACCGCGAACACAGTCCGCACTCCTCGAATGTATGGAGGAAAAGCAGACCACAGTTGACGGCGAGACTTACAAGCTCTCGGCTCCGTTTTTTGTTATCGCTACACAGAACCCCGTCGAGACTGCCGGTACCTACCCCCTGCCAGAAGCGCAGCTTGACCGCTTTATCGTGCGACTGCACCTCGGTTACAGCTCAAGAAAAAGCGAGCTCGAAATGCTCGCGTCTATCGGCGAAACTCACCCGATCGACAGCCTTACCGCCGTGCTCACCGCAGCCGATCTTGCCGCTGCGTCAGCCGAAGCCCTCAATGTCAGCCTCGGTGAAGCTGCCGCGGAGTATATCTGCGAGCTCGGCGACGCGACAAGACGCAGCGAAAAGATACGCCTCGGGCTCAGCCCGAGAGGACTGCTCGCGCTGAAGAAAATGTCGCAGGCTTATGCTGCGCTCTCCGGCAGCTCATTCGTCACGCCGGACCACATAAAATCGGTAGCGCCCTACGTTATCCCGCACCGCCTTATCTGCAAGGAATACGCGGTCAGCAAAACGGGAAGCACTGCCGAAGAGATAGTAAATCAGCTGCTTGAAGATGTTCCCGTTCCCACGGAGAAGTTTGAATAATACTGATAATATCTGCCGGCGGGAGGTGAACGCAGGGAATGGAAATATTCGCGATACTTATTATCGCGGGAATAGTTATCGTGCTCGAACGTATGATCTTTGCACGGTATGTTCTCAGCAACCTTACCTATACCGTGCGCTTCAGCACCGATGAGGCAGTCGAGGGCGATACCTTCGAGATAGTCGAGGAGATAGTGAACGACAAGCGCCTGCCCGTTCCGTGGGTAAAGACCGAGCTCAGCACAAGCAGGTGGCTCGAATTTTCGGGCACACAGGCGGCGCGTGCGTCCGACACCCGCTTTGTGCCGAGCGTTTTTTCTCTGCGCCCGAAACAGAAATGCACCCGCACAAGGCAGGTCACGGCATTAAAGCGCGGCAACTTCATGCTCGAAAGCGTCTCGATCGTCGGAAGTGACCTGCTCGGGCTCGTATCCGTTTCCCGCGCGCTCAACATCAACAAAAGCATACGCATACTGCCCTCACCCTACGAAACAGGCGAGGGGGAGATGTCTCAGGAGGAGCTTTACGGCGAGATCACGGCGAGACGCTTTATCTGCGATGACCCGTTCCTTATCTCCGGAGCGCGTGAATACACCGGCAGAGAGCCCATGAACCGCATACACTGGAACGGCACTGCACGCTGTGCGCGATTAATGGTATTCAACAACGACTACACTACACAGAACCGCGCGGCGATTATAATGAATATGCAGAAAAAGCCGATCGGTGACCCGCACCCGATAATTGTCGGAGACACCGAGACTTATATAAAAGCCACAGCGTTCCTCATAAATATGCTTGCCGCACACAGCGCCGAAGCGAGCTTCTACTGCAACGGCTCCGGCGGCATACACGAGACCGGCGGCTCGGACAAGGAAGACTATATGAAGCTGCTGCGGGTGTTGTCGGATATACGCAACGAATGTGAGATAGATTTCCGCGATTTTCTGGAACAAATGGAGCTGTCGAAAATCTACCTGCACGACAGAACGGATATTTTCATCATCACGGCGTACATCGACGATTACCTCTTGGGATTTGCGCGAATGATGCGCAGACGTGGCAAGAACGTGATATTCTACTGCAACGACGACAGCGTAAATGACAACCGCATTATCCGCATCGGCAGAATAAGCCGCTTCTACTTCATGAACGACTGAAAATAATTGATAATTGTAAAGATCAAACACTTTCTATCCTTTGATAATCTGTTTGAGAGGCATCTATGAAAGGTACTCTTCTGAAAATTTTATCCGTGCTCGCGTTTTCGGCGGTGGTATTCCCTTTTTTGTTCGGATGTGACGTGAACCGATACGGCAATATTGACGCGCTGCGCATACTTTATTACTACGGTGTCGGTGCGGCGGTATTCGGCTTGGGATATCTCGGCGCGGAGATAAAAAAGGCGCACCCGAAGCTGAGCATACCGATAAGAGCGTTCGGACTGATAACATTCGGGGCGGGCTTTGCCGCGCTCATTATCGGCGGCGACGCATCGACGGTATTTGCGCTTGGTGTATGCTCGATATTTGCGTTTTTCATCGGTGAGCGGTGCAGGTTCAAGAACTTTGCGGATATGTTCCCGCTGTCCGCGTTTGCGGTATATATCGTGCTTACCTTGGGCTGCTATATATTTGTGAGCATTACCGCACCGGAGAAGATAAACGCGCAGGCATCCGACACGATAACGGCGTCATTTGTCATCGAATTTACGGCGGCGGCTTTACTGCTCAACCAGAGCGGGATATTTGACCGCGCAAATATGCGCAAGGAGACAAAGACCTCGCTCCCGAAGGGGCTTACGGGGTACAATGCCGCGCTTGTTCTGGGCGTTACGGTCACGGGGCTTTTGCTGTGCATATTCCGCAAGCAGATCGCGTGGGTGCTCGAACAGGCGGTAATAATTCTTATACGCGCATTTGTCGCATTTGCGAGCCTGTTCACGGCTGAGCGAATGGAGATCGTCACGGGAACAAACGAGGGCATCGGCAGAGGCTTTATAGAGATGTCGGAGGAATCATATCTTCTTCAGGCTCTTGGCATACTGGTGCTCGTGGTGATAGTGATACGGCTGCGGAAGCACATTTTCAAAGCGATAAAGGACTTTTTCGGATATCTCGGCTCGCTTCTTGCGGGACGAGTTGAGGAATCCGCAAGACCCGAGTTCAAAGATGTATTCGAGAACTACTCCTCCCGCAACAGCCGCCGCGAGCAGAACGACAACATCTACGCAGTAAAGCGCCGGTACAGATCCGAGACAGATCCGGTCACAAAGTACCGTCTCGGCTACCGCGTACTGCTGTACCGGATAAAATCCGTCAACCAGCGGCTTTCTCCTGCCGACACCACCTCCGTGCAAGCCGAGCGCGGTTCCTCCTTCTTCGGACGCGAGCCCCTCTCCACCGTCGCCCAAACCTACGACTCCGTTCGCTACGGCTCTCTCTCCCCTGCCCAGCAGGAGCTTTCAGCCCTGTCAGACTTGATAGAGAAGCAGTGAGACGCGCCGAAGCGGGCGCGGGCGCAATCCGCCGCTCGAGTGAGGTTTAAGGGACAGCTCTCGCACAGGCGGCGACTCTATCTCCCATACAGACATCATTCATACCCCGTCTCACCTTTCCACAATACATCAACGGGGAGACAGATTCGGTCATCTCGTGCAATGTGGAAGCGGGTAAGAAACTCTGCCGCTCCGCACAATTCTTCTATATCGCAGAACCGCGCCCGATGCCGTTGGCATCGGGCGCTTGCTTGTATCTGATGTTTTGCGCGGTTGTGCAGAATTTATAACGGGCTGCACAATGAACCGAAGGGTTTGAATCTGTCTCCCCGTTACTGTGACCCGAAAAGGTGTGACATACTTTGACTTATATCTGGTTGGGAGATAGAGTCGCCGCCTATGCAAGATGTGAGATAAAACCTCACTCGTGCGGCGGATTGCGACCGCGCCCGCTTCGGCGCGGTCTCTTAATTCTCTTTAGTCGTCTCTTCGTCTTTAAACTCTTTGTGGATAGTGAAGTTCGAGCCGACGGGGTTATCGGTGATCTCGGTGAAGGAGCCGGTTTTGCGAACGCTCTGAACAAGCCAGTTCACTTTGAGGATATTGTCGAACGTCATGGACTGACCCTTTTCAACCATTATCTGACCGTCTGTGTTCTTGATCTCGCCGGTGAATACCCTCGCGTTGCCCGCCTTTATGTACTCGTAGAGCTTGTCGCAGATATCCTCGGTGCCTTTCTCGGTGTTAAGTCCGAAGTTCACCAGCCTTACCATTCCCGACGCGATGTTGCCTGAGTAAACCTCGGGGTTGAAATTGTCATTAACTATTGAGCGTATAACATCTACAAGATGCGTGCTGAAATTGAAGAAATATCCGCTTATGTAGCAGTCCGGCGCAAGCTCGGGCATATTGTAGCAGTTCGCGATCACCTTTATGTTTCTGTCCGCGCAGTACCTTACCGGATAATCCGATTCCATGTACGACATGATAACATCACATCCCTGCGAAACAAGATCGTCCAGCGCTTCCTTCATCTCGCTCTTGCTGTTTGACCAAGCCCAGTTCACACGAATATCGGCTTTCGCGGACATAAGCTCCGCAACACCAAGCGAAAATCCGTCAATAATGCCGTAAACATTGTACTCGCCAGGGTCTGCAATAACGCCGATAACGTTGGATTTCGTGTTGTGCGCCGCGGCAAGTCCGCAGACATTCGCGGTCTGGTAAAGCTCGCCGCCGAAGCTCGCGAGATGTGCGCCGGTTCCCGCCTCGCCAAAGCTGATAAAGAACGTGTCCGTGGAGCTCTTGTTTTCCTTGTACGCCGAGTTAGCGTATTTCTGGCTGCACGAAACAATGATATTGCAGCCGTCGTCCTTCAGCGTGTTCACTGCTTCCGGGAACTCCGACACAAGTACATTCTCGACATAGCACGTTTCAAGCCCGAGAGAACGCTCTATCTGCGCACGAGCAACCTCAAATGCACCGTTCGTCGCTCCGTCAGATACAAAACCGCTGTACACGAAGCCCACCTTGTATATCGTCTTTTCTTCCTCGGGCAAAGCCTCATACTCGTAAACCTGCTCGCCGTTCTCGTCCGTAACGGGATTTCCATCCTCGTCCGTGACAGCTATCGTCTCCAGCGGGACCTCCGTCATCACAGGCTCGCCCTTGTCATCAGTCACGGGATTGCCCTCTTCGTCCGTGACGGCTACCGTCTTCATCGGTACTTCTTCTTCGGGTTCGCTGTTACAGCCCGAAAACGTCAGCGCACAGACTGCTGTTATCATAATCGCAAATATATTACTTGCTTTCTTGAACCAACCGGACATTTATGTATTCCCCTTTTCCGTGTAAATTTCAAGCGATTGTATCCTATCAAGATTATTAATTATTAATTCTTAATTTGAATTGGGCATAGTATTGCATATTATCATCTTATTATAGCACATAAATATAAAAAAAGCAATAGAAAAATACAGCGGAAAGATATGATAAATACCAAATCAAGCTCCTCGCTTATAGTACATATTTCGGAAAAAATCACCGGTTTTTTTAAAAAAAGACCGTTTTTTTGAAAAAATATTTTGCTTTTTACGGCAAATTATGTTATACTATTTTTGTATTAAATTGATAGGAATGTTTGAAATGGCACATTTTTACGGAAAAAGAACGGCTGCGGCAGTGCTCGCGGCAGTCATAGCCTGCGGTATAATGTCCGGCTGCGGGATACCCTCAGACAGCGATAAGATAGTTATAAGCGCGGACGCGAAAGCGATAGCCGACGAATACTTCCCCGGCGACAGCAGCAGCTTCCCGGCATGGAAGGACACAGACCGCAGTAAGGTGATAGCCTCGGTTGACGAGCCGGAGCATATCGGATATTTCGATATCACGTTCGGCGACTTCATAGGCGAGTATATGTACTACCTTATGATATACGGCATCACGGACGATATGTCGGACGCAAACGCCGAGTCCTGCAAGAACTACCGCGTGAATATAATAAACTATCTGATATTTGAGAAATTGTATCTCTACGCGGCGGAAAAGGACTACGGCATCAGCGAGTCTTCGCTTACCGAGGAACAGAAAGAACAGGTCAGAAAGACAGCCGAGCAGGTTCGCAGCGACTGGGCAACGAACTTCTATGAGACAGCAAACGCAAAGCTCGGCGGCAAGGCTTCCTCTGACGAGATTGACAGACTGTGCAATGAAGCGCTCGAAGCCGTGCTGCAAAAGTGCGGGATAAACGATGATATCTTCTACAAGTGGGAGCTCAGCAGCAAAATTCAGGAGCTTGCGCGCGAGGAAATGCTGAAAGGTGTGACCGTAAGCGACGAGCTGATACAGAGCGAGCTTGACAGAATAATCTCCGAAGCGAAGGAAGCCGCGGAAAACAACATTACGGAATACGAGCGGAACGTTTCATATCAGATGGCGTATGTTCCCGACGGCACGCGTAAAGCACGGCATATCCGCCTTACCGCAAGGGACGGCGAGAGCAAAGACGAGCTGCTGCAAAGGGCAAAGGACACCGCACAGGAGCTCCGTGACGGTGCTGATTTCCCGAAGCTGCTCGAAGACCACGGCGGTGCGGACGAACATATCTCACTCGTCTGCCGTGACAGCAGCGATACCGACAGATACCACTATTCGGCGGCGCTTTACGGAATAAACGAAAAAGGCGGAGTAGCAATGCCGGTTGAGAACGCCGACGGCAGCTATTCTATAATACAATATACAGACGACGCGTCCGGGAACCTTGATATGCTGAAAATGCAGCTGAAAGCGTATCTCAAATCCAACGCGGAGAACAACGTGCAGATCGACGCTTACGACAAGTGGACGAACGAGTATAAGTACAATATAGACTGCGACACTCTTAAAGTCGCACCGGAGGACATCGTGACATACGGAATAACGTCGTCCGGTATAATAGGATAAAAGAAAGGAATGATACCATTGGCAGAAAAAAGGATACCCAAAAGAAGCGAAGTCGCCGAGGAATTCAAGTGGCACATAAACGACATCTACGCGACAGACGCGGACTTCGAGAAAGCGCTCACCGACGCGGGAAAATACCCGGAAATACTCGCGGGATACGCGGGAAAGCTCTCGGAATCGGCAGAGTCGCTGCTTGAATATCTGAAGCTTGATGACGAGATAACGGTCATCGCCGAAGACCTCGGGAACTACTCAAACCGCAAGAGCGACGAGGACACGACTGTGAGCCTGTATTCCGGTTACTGCGACAGGGTGAACGCATTGTATGTTGCTATCGGGAGCGCGGCGGCGTTCTCCGTACCGGAGATAATCTCCATAAGTGACGAGGATATGGAGCGATTCTACAAGGAGCAGCCCGGGCTGGAGCACTACCGTCTCGCCCTTGACAGGATAAGGAGCAAGCGCGCGCATATCCTCTCACCGGAGGAGGAACGCATAGCGGCAATGGCGGGCGAAATGGCTGCCTCGCCCTCGACGATATTCTCATTTCTTGACAACGCGGATATCAAGTTTCCGGACGCGACAGACAAGGACGGCAATAAGCACCAGATCACGCACGGAAGCTATATCCCGCTTATGCAGAACGAGGACAGGGCGTTGAGAAAGTCGGCTTTTGAGAACCTTTACGGCACATACAAGAGCTTTGAGAACACCTACACCGCGATTCTCGCCGCGCATCTCAAAACTCTCGCGTTCAACGCGAACGTGCATAAATACGGGAACACGCTCGAAGCCGCGCTTGACAGCACCGAAGTGCCGCCGGACGTATATTACAGCCTGATCGAAGCGGTCCACGCGAACATGGACAAGATGTACCGATATGTGAAGCTGCGGAAGAAGCTGCTCGGAGTTGATGAGCTGCATTATTACGATCTGTACGCGCCAATGGTGAGCAACGTCGAGGACAAGATAACCTACGACGAGGCGAAAAAGGCGGTACTTGAAGCGGTCAAGCCGCTCGGTGAGGAATACTGCGAGATAATGCGCGGCGGATTCGAGAACGGCTGGGTAGATGTGTACGAGAATGAGAACAAGTGCAGCGGAGCTTACTCCGCGGGCGCCCGCGTACACCCGTTCGTTCTGCTCAACCACACCGATGATCTGCAGTCCGAGTTCACGATAGCGCACGAAATGGGTCACGCGCTGCACTCATACCTGTCAAACAAGCATCAGCCCGTCACCTACGCGGATTACAAGATATTTGTTGCGGAGGTTGCTTCGACGTTCAATGAGTCCCTGCTGATGCAGCATTTGCTCAAAACCACGACCGACAAGCGCCGCAGAGCATTTCTGATAAATTATTTCCTTGAGCAGTTCCGCACAACATTGTACCGTCAGACGATGTTCGCGGAGTTCGAGCTGAAAATAAACGAGATGCAGGCACGCGGCGAAGCGGTCACCTCCGACGCGCTCTGCAAGCTCTACGGCGAGCTGAACGATCTGTATTTCGGCGACGGCATAGTTCACGATCCCGAGATAGACTACGAGTGGCAGCGCATACCGCATTTCTACTACAATTTCTATGTTTACCAGTACGCGACGGGGTTTTCTGCCGCGATAGCGCTTTCGGAGCGTGTGCTCAGCGGCGGTCAGCAGGAAGCGGAGGACTACCTCGGATTCCTCAAAGGCGGCTGCTCAAAGACGCCTATCGAGCTCCTTAAAGGTGCCGGCGTCGATATGACCGGCAAAAAAGCAGTCAACGACGCTCTCACTCTGTTTGGCTCCCTGCTCGACGAAATGGAAACCCTCGCCGGAGAGATCTGAGAGACTTTTCGAGAGGCTTTGAGAGAGCTTTGAGAGAGCTTTGAGAGATTTTGAGACTTTTCAAGAGTTTTTAGACGGGGGCGCTGCCCCTGCGACCCCGCCAACCCCCTTTAAAAAAGGGGGCTGGACACCCTAAATCAATGCAGTATTTCAGAGTTTCTTCTATGGGCAGCCGCAGCAAAAAACGCAGTGGGGTTGGCGAAGACTCCGTTGCTGAAATAGCAGAGTATAGCTAACCGAGGTGCTGCGCCCGCCCATATAAGAATGTCGCTACGCAAAACGCCGCCACGCGTCCGTGGCAGAAAGGAAAACAAAATGAAAGAAATCGACCTGAGAGAACTTAACCTCAACCCATTCACACTCTTCGGAAACGACTGGCTCGTACTTACCGCCGGAGATGAAAGAACCGGCTGCAACGCCATGACCGTATCGTGGGGACACCTCGGCTGCCTTTGGAGCCATAACCGCCCCACCGCAGTTGTCTATGTGCGTCAGTCCCGCTACACAAAAGAGCTCATCGACAAGAGTGACCTGTTCACGCTGTCCCTGATCGACGACAGGAACGCCCTCGGCTACCTCGGCTCGCACTCCGGCAGAGATGAAAACAAGTTCCAGAATGCCGGCATCAAGCCCCTGTTCACCGACGGAACAACAGCTATCGAAGGCGCAAAGCTCGTGTTCGTATGCAAGAAGCTCTACAAAGCACCGATATCCCCGGAAAATTTCATCGACACAGCGATCCCCGCAAAGGACTACGCAAACGGCGATTACCACGATATGTACATTGCCGAGATCATCAAGGCTTACGAATAAGAAAAAATCCCGGGAGCACTGCTTCCGGGATATATTTTACTGTTATCGGCAATATCTCTCCGCCTCGTCAGAATGTGAAGTTGAGCGGAGGGGTATTGTTATTATTGTTGTTATTGTTGTCGTCGTTTATCGAGCGTATCGGCTTCGGCTTGTTATGGATAATATGCGGGAACAGCGACTTCTTCTCGGGCTGCATGGGCGGTATGGGCTGTATCGGCTCCGCGGGTATAGCCGACTGTGCGGAAGTTATCGTCTCTCTGGGAGCGGTAGGCGCAATGGGAGCTCCCCCCAGCTTCTCCGGCTCAATGGGTGTAAGCTCAAAAGGCTCCTCATCCGGTGTGAGCGATATGTCCTCGGCAGCATCCGAAGAAAGATCTCCGCCGTTGCCGCCTGCCGTCTTGTCATCAAATTTAAATACCTCTTCTTCCTTCTTCGGAGGCTTGTTGATAACAGGACGCTCAACCTCGGCTATCTGCGATATGTTCTTGAGCTCTACCGTATGACTGCTCGGAGCGATCTGTATATCCGGTATATCTACGGGAGTCTCGATTATCTTATCCGGGTCAAGCTCGGTCACGCTGCCGAATGTCTGTCCGTAATACGCGTTCTCGCCGTGCTTTCTGAGGTAGTGCTTATCGAGCAGCTCCTCGCTGATACGGGTAAGACCGAACTGGAAGTTTGTATTGAATACCGCCATGTGCGCAACTTCTTCAAGAACGATAGCGTTCTCTACAGCCTTTTCGGGCGTTGCTCCCCATGTGAACGGTCCGTGCTGTGCAACAAGACAAGCGGGTATCTCCATACAGCCGATATTTCTTCTTGCGAACGTATCTACTATCGCGTAGCCTGTATTGCGCTCGTAATTCTCGGCGATCATGCTTTCTTCAAGCGGAAGTGTACACGGGACATCACCGTAGAAATAATCCGCGTGTGTTGTGCCGTAAGCCACGATATCAAGTCCCGCCTGCGCCCATACTGTGGCATAGCGGGAATGTGTATGTACGATACCTCCGAGCTCATCGAACGCCTGATAAAGCGCTATATGCGTGGGTGTATCGGACGAGGGGCGGTACTTGCCCTCTACAACACGCCCGTCCAGATTTACGACAACCATGCTTTCCGGCGTAAGCTCATCGTAAGGTACGCCCGACGGCTTTATTACGACAAGACCGGTTTTTCTGTCTATTGCGGAGACATTTCCCCATGTAAGTATGACGAGTCCGCTGTCGCGCAGCTGTATATTGGCTTTGCAAACACGTTCCTTGAGTTCTTCGAGCATTGCTACCTCCCGCGTTTTTTACCTTTTTATTTCTGTGCGGACATATTTACGCACAATTTCCACACACATATATACTATTATACACCTAAAGCGGCTCCATTGCAACAGCAATCGGATTTTTCTACAATTGTTATAAAATCGAAATATAAATTTGGCTATTATTAACAACCGCTACTGCACACTAATGAAGTATTCCGGCTTTACCCTGCCGTTTTCGTCAAACTCCACGCCGTCCTTCATAAGCAGCTCCCGCTGAATATTCTCTCCGCCGAAAGCGAACGCGGACGACACCTCGCCGAACCTGTTCACGACGCGGTAACAGGGAATACGCTCCGGGTCTGGGTTGACGTGCAGCGCGTAACCTACGACGCGCGACAGTCTCGGGTTCCCCGCAAGGCGCGCGATCTGCCCGTAAGACGCGACCTTCCCGCGCGGTATCGTCTGTACGACAAGGTATATCTGCTCAAAAGTGTTCATATTATCTCCCCGATCCCGTCGAGCCACAGCTTCCCGCAGATATCGGACGGCAGGTCAAGATCTCCGGGCGCAAGGCTAACAGACCCAATCCTTACTCCGTCCGGCGAGCATGAACGCTTGAACTGCTGCGAGAAGAAGCGGCGGCAGAACGTTTTCAGCCATTTCAGTATCGTTTCGCTGTCATATATGCCCGCGAATGTGTCCTTCGCTATGCGGTATATCTTCGCCGGGGAGCTTCCGCGCCGTATCATGTGGTACAGGAAGAAATCGTGCAGCTCATACGGTCCCACGCTGTCCTCGGTCTTCTGCCCCGGAATTAGCTCCGGGCTTATCGGCGTATCTACGATATCCCGCAATACCGCCGCAAGCTCCGGCTCCGCGAAAGTATCGGCGTAATACGCGACTATCCGCTGTATCAGCGTTTTCGGCACACCCGCGTTCACACCGTACATTGACATCTGATCGCCGCCGTAAGTTGCCCAGCCAAGCGCGAGCTCGGACAGATCGCCCGTTCCGACGACTATGCCGTTCACGTCGTTCGCGATATCCATGAGCACCTGCGTGCGCTCTCTTGCCTGCGCGTTCTCGAATGCGGCGTTGCGCTGCTCCGGATCGTGTCCGATATCGCGGAAATGCAGCTTTACCGACTCGGAAATATCGACGGTTTTCAGCGTTACACCGAGCTGCTCGCACAGCTTCAACGCGTTGTTTTTCGTGCGGCTCGTTGTGCCGAAGCACGGCATGGTCACCGCGATAACGTCCTTGCTGCTTTCCATACAGGACGCGCTTACCCGATAGCATACCAGCAGCGCAAGCGTGCTGTCAAGTCCTCCCGAAACGCCGATAACGAGCTTTTTCGAGCCGGTATGCTTCACACGCTTTTCAAGAGCGCACTGCTGCATCATAAGTACTTTGTCACATCTGTCCGCAAGCACGTCCGCATCGGCGGGAACGAACGGCAGCCGCGAAAACCTCCGCGTCAGCTTCATATCCGCGGGCGCAAGGGTAAATTCCACAGTCTCCGACGGTGCCGGAACAAAGCCGTTCCTGCGGCGCTCATAGGCGATAAATCCGAGATCAACGTCCGCGGTATGATCGACCCTGCCACCGGACCAAGTGTAATCTGCAAGCTCCTTCCCGTTCTCGTATATCATCACGCGCCCGGAATACACCGCCTCCGAGGTGCTTTCGCCCTGCCCGGCGTTCGCGGATGCGAGGACGCAGTGGTTCTCATAGGACAGCACGGAAGCCGCCGCTCTGACATACCCTTCCCTGCCTACCGTCTCCGGCTCGGCTTTCATCTGAAGAACAATGTTTGCGCCGGTGCGCGGCTTGTCACCGCCTATACATACCTCAAAAGTAAGATCGGGAATGTCAGCGCACGCAAACATGATAACGCGGCGCTCCGGTGAAAACCAGCGACTTTCGCGCTGTGTGAGAGCTTCCTTTGTAACGGTGCCGACAAGCTCGCCCTTTGCATATACCGCCGCGCAGCTGCAGAGCTTACTGTCAATGAGCATGGGGACTCCGACAGCATAGATGATATCGAGCTCCGCCGTCGCCTCGGCAATGCGGGCAAGCACTGCCTGCGCGCTGTTCAGAAGCGCACTGTGCAGGAAAAGATCGCCGCAGGTGCTTCCCGTAACGCACAGCTCCGGCAGCACGAGCAACCGCACTCCTTCTTCATAAGCGCTTTTTATCCGTTCAATTATTCTTTCCGCATTGTATGCGCAGTCGCCGGGACGTATCTCCGGGAATGCCGCGCCGACCTTTACAAATCCGTCTTTCATAAATTTCTCCGATATATCACAGCTTGCGCTGCTCTATTTTTCCTTCCTCGACAAGCGAAGCGAGACATTCAACAAATTTCCCGTTGAGCTGTGTTCCCGATACTCGTCTTAGCTCCGCGATAACGTCGTTGACGTCCATCTGTTTGCGGTACGGGCGTGTCGAGTACATCGCGTCAAAGGTGTCCGCGACCGCGATCATCTGCGCGACCTCGGGTATCTCGTCGCCTTTAAGCCCGTTCGGATATCCCTTTCCGTCGAGCCGCTCGTGATGATATCCCGCACCGTAGCTGAGCTCGGGAGCAATGGTTATCGTTTTGAGCACCTCGTAGCCGTTCTTCGCATGGCTTTTCAGTATCGCGTACTCCTCGTCGGTGGGTCTGCCGTCCTTGTTCAGGACATTATCGGGAATACTGATCTTGCCGATATCATGCAGCAGCGCGACATTATAAACGTCCTTCGCCTCCAGCTCGGATTTGCCGCATTTCTCCGCTATCATCCTTGAATATTCCGCGACACGGAACGAGTGACCGTTGGTGTAGTTATCCTTCATATCGACACACTTGGCGAACGCCTGTATCATCTCGTCGATAAGCAGCTGCTTTCTCTGCTGTTCCTTTATGAGAGCGGCTTCGCGCTTGCGGTGTATGAGCTCGATGATGACCGCGATAAGTATTACCGCCGCGAAGATCAAAACAAGCTGGAACCAGATATTCTCATAGAATGCCTGCTCCTTGACGATCATCACGGAGACCGATCTGCTTTCTTCGCCTGTAAGCGGATCGAGCAGTGACAGGTTGAAGGTGTATGTGCCGCCTTTAAGGTTTGTGTAGCTGACCGGTTTGAGGTCACGGCGGAACGTGGTCACCGGCTCGCTGTCAAAGCCCGTGAGCCGATAGCTTACACGCGGGTTTTTGAGCGAATATGTGAGCGCATAGCCGTACACGGTTATTCTCTTTGCGTCCGACGGCACGGTTATACTGCCGTTGGTCTTAACGCTCATGAGCGTACCGTCAATATCTATGAACGGTATGCGCAACCGGATATCGGAGGGCTCGCTTTTAAGGCTTGCAAGATTAACATGGTTCACGCCCTCGCTGCCCGCGATATACAGATCTCCGTTCTCCGACATACAGCTGCGGGAATTTGCGGTGGCAACGGAGGTCAGTCCGCAGTTCGAGTCAAAGAACAGGTATTCGATATCGCTGTTTCTTACAAGATCCTCCGTAGTTGTGACATATATGCCGTTCGAGCTGAGTATCCAGACAGAGCCGTCGCCGCCGAAGAAGATATCGAAGTTGTTGGAATACGGGAACTCCGAAACGGTGGTTATCTTCTCGTCCTTCATATATGCTATGGAGCTGCCGGTTATCAGCCAGTACAGACCCGTGTACGGATCTTTCTTTATGCGCATTATGACATTGGAGCGCAGTCCCTCGCAGGCGTCGTCAGAAAACGAACGGGAGATCCTTGTGATGTTGTCGCCGTCAACTATGTACAGACCCGTGCCGTTTCCGCCGAGGTATATCTTCCCGTCGTCCCCCTCGCATATCGAAAGAATCTCCGCTCCGCGAAGTCCGCTGTCCTCTCCGAACGTGGTCACTATCCTGCCGTCCTTTATGATGTGGACTCCGCCTATGACCGAAACGACTGTCCTGCCGTCGGACATCTCCTCGGACGCACGCACCTTGTTGGACGCGAGACCGCTCATGTCATCGTACAGTCTGACCGGCTTACCGTCCTTGGCGCAGTACAGACCGCTGTATGTGCTCAGCCAGATATTGCCCTTTGAATCGGCTTTTATACAGCGGACTCTCGCGTTTGCAAGCTCCCCGGTAAGTTCGTTGGTCTTTGTGAGCTTTGTTATCGTATCGTAAATATACAGTCCGGTGTCCGTACCGATGTAAAGATCGGTACCGCAAAGGCAGGTAGCGTTCACAACGAGGTCTTCAAGTCCCGCAATACGGGAAATATCAGTAAAGTCGGAATGTGAGATCTTCATAACGCCCTGACGGGACGAAGCGAACCACATATTGCCCTCGTAATCGAACATAACGTCGTCAACGTTGTTGTCCATTGGGACATCCTCCAGCAACTTGAAGCCACCGTCCCTGCTTATCATGCCGATGCCGTTGTCGGCGCACAGCCACAGGTCATTCCCCGCGTACTCAACGTCCTTTATGCTCACAAGCGGCGATACGTCGAGCACGGTGATATCCTTCATACCGTTTGAGATATCGGCACGCACAAGGCTGCTGCCCTCTGTGCCGAAATAAGCATATCCCTTGTTGTCCTTGTCCGGGCATACGCTGCAGACCTGCCCGAAATCAAACGAATTGCTGGTATAGAACGACGTTACCGCGAGATCTTCAAATGTGAAGAACGCGCCGGTGTTGGTATGTCCGTAGATGATGCCGCTGCCGTTGTCAAACAGCTCGCGGATATCCTCAGTGTCGAGCTGCGGGTCATCAAGGATATGCAGCGCACCGGACGTATTTATATAAGCCGCGCCCATTTTGGTGCCGATAATGATGTTGCCGTCCTTGTCCTCGGCAATAGCGCGTATCGACGGCGACTTCATTCCCTCGGTATTCCCGTACGGCGTGAAAACGCCGTTTTCATAGCAGACTATGCCGTTATCGTTCGTACCTATCCACAGCCTGTCCTTCGAGTCCTCGAAGAGGCTTATCGCGTTCGGAACACCGTTTGACGCGTCATAGCGGTAGAAGCTGCTGCCGTCATAGCGTATAAGACCGCTGTAGCTTCCTATCCACACGAAGCCGTCCCTCGTCTGTATCACCGCGTTCGCCTCCGATGTGGGAAGACCGTTCGAGCTGTTGTACAGCACGGTGCTGTATGCGGCACCGCCGATGATATCCTCCTCCGCCGTCAGCGTCGTGAACGTATTGCCGCTGCTGTCTGCAAACGCGGAGAACGAAAAAAGGACTGCCGCCGCAGTCATAGCCGCCGTTATCATCTTCACTTTTTTCAAAACAATACCCGCTTTCATTATGGTAAATCTCTTCAAAACAGCCGCCTGTCGTTTATCCGACAGACGGCAGCCGTTGCTGTACCGCGGTCACTTGCGGGCATTATAAAGCTCGACAAGCTTGCGCTTCTGTTCCTTTGCTTGTTCGAGATACGCGCTGTAATCCGTGTCTTTGCGTTCTCTCAGAAGCTCGGTTATCTCGCTGACGGGTTCGTATATCGGCGTTATCGAGATATTGCCGTACATACCCTTTAGTGCGTGCGCAACTTCAAAAGCCTTGTCGAAATCCTTATTCGCGATGCACTTTTCAAGCTCGTCAATGCGTTCGTCGGGTATAACGCTTTTTACAAGGTCTATGTAAAATTCCTCATCGTCGAGGCATCTCGATATCCCCTCGTCAACATTTGCGCCGTAGGCTCTGAGATTATCGGCAGTAAGCATAGTCTTTCCTTTCCTCCTTGAAATGGTTTATCTCTGGTTCAGTGCCGCTTCGATCAGCTTTTCAAATTCTTCGGCAGGCACCGGCTTCGAGAAATAGAATCCCTGAATAACATCGCAGCCTACCTTCTTAAGCAGCTCGTATTGTTCCTTCGTTTCCACACCCTCGGCGATGACCGGTATGCGCAGGAACTTTGCAATGTCTATCATGAGCTGTACCATTTTCAGTCCCTTGTCGTCCTCGCCGAGCTTGCGTATGAACACCATATCCAGCTTCAGCGCGTCGATCGGAAGCGTGGCAAGCATATTCAGCGAGGAATATCCCGCTCCGAAGTCGTCCATTTCCACGCGGAAGCCGTCCTCGCGGAGCTTTTTGACGGTCTCGATTATCTGCTCGGAGTTGTCGGTATATGCGGACTCGGTTATTTCGAGCAGGTATTCATAAGGTTCAAGCCCGTTCTCCTTTACGATATTCAGCAGCTTCTGTTCGAGCTCGGGGTCATAGATGTCAATTCGGGAAACGTTGACGGAGATCGGTATGGTAATGCCGTATTTATCCTTCCAGCGCTTTATCTGCGCCGCCGCCTCGCGCCATACATAATGATCGAGCTTCTGCACAAGTCCGTTTTCCTCGAACAGCGGGATAAAGTTTGCGGGGCCTACCATTCCGTATTCCGGGTGCTGCCAGCGTATCAGAGCCTCCGCACTCGAAAGTACGGGCTCGATACCGGTGATGTTGTACTTGGGCTGATAATATACCTTGAACTGTCTTTCCTCGACACCCGTGTCCATGTCGCCGATGAGCTTCTCGGAATACAGCTCCTTCTCGTGCATGCTGTTGTCATACAGCGTAAAGCCGGTATTGTAATTGTTGCGCAGGGAATTGCACGCGAACGATGCCCTGTCAAATCGCGTCTCGATATCCACGCTCATATCGGCATTGCTGTAAACGCCCATGCGCAGACTGATCCTTGAATTGCCGGAAACCTCGGAGATCACGGTGACGATGCGGTTCAGCATCGCCTCGTAATTCTCCCTGTGTAATATGTAAAGATAGAACGAATCCGCGTCGCTGCGGCAGGCAATGCCATCCGCCTCGTCGAGTATGCGGTTGAGCTGACCGGCTATGGTTGTGATGACTGTGTCGCCGAAAAGTCTTCCGTGCAGCTCGTTTATCAGCCTGAAACGGTTTACATTTATAACTATCGCGTCCATGGGAACATCGGGATAATACTGGTCATGTCTCCTGCCGTGCTGGAAGAAGAAGTCCTTGGTATAAAGACCGGTGAGCGCGTCGTTCTCGGTAGCGCTGATGATGCTGTTGTCCTCGGCAAGCTCTATGGAGCGCCTTACTCTCGCGAGTATGACCTGCGGCATATCGTATGGCTTCGGTATAAAGTCCGCGGCTCCGAGCTGAAGACTCCGTACCTCGGCAGAGCGCTCCGATGTCAGCACAATAACGGGTATGCGCGACAGATCGGGGTCCTCGCGCAGCTTTTCAAGCACCTCATAGCCGTCCATATTCGGCATCATGATATCGAGCAGTATCATGGACAGCGTTTTCTCGCGCTTTTTGATAAGATCGAGCGCTTCCCTGCCGTCCTCGGCGTAGATCACGTCGTAATCCTTCTCTATTATCTTACCGAGCAGCCGGCGGTTGACGTGTTCGTCGTCAACTATCACCACCAGACGTCTGATACCGTCTCGTGCAGTTCTTACAGCATCAGCCATTTAATGTTCCTCCATAAGCGGCGGCACAGCGCTTGCGCGCTGTCTTTGCAGACGGCACAAGGAGCTGCGCGCCCCTTGACCTGCGGCAGCGTGACACTGCACCCAATTTTTTGTAGGTTAAGCGGGATCATATTATTTAATTTCCCCAAATATTATATCACAGACACAACAAAATTGCAAGTATTTTACAAAACTTTTCTTTTTCAGACCAAAAAACAGCTCTGTAAGCCCGAAAAGACTTACAGAGCGTATAGATCTTATATTCAGCCGAGCAGATCGGTACCGCTGCCCATTACGGCGATATCAACGGCTTTAGCGTCTTCGAGGCGGAAGATGCCGAGCTTGTTGCCCGTTTTGTCGTTGTATATCTCTTCAAGGTGCGCCGCCTTTATCATGGCTTCGGCATATTTCGGATCGGTCTCAAAAACCGCTTTGCCGGTGTATCTGAGCCAGTGTCCGTCCTTCTTGCACGCGGCTATCTCCACAAGCGGGTTAGCCTGCATCTGTCTGTACACGTCCTTGAACTCGCCCACGCCGAACAGCACTTTGCCGTCCATTTCGATATGGGCTCCGAGCGGGCGCAGCTTAGGCTGATTCCCGTCAACGGTGGCGAGGAAGAAAACTCCCGCTTCATTCAGAAAATCGGTAATCTTGCTCATATCTCGGCTCCTTATGAATTCTTCTTTTTCCAAGCGCTGTAGCCCTGCATAAGGCTTTCGGACCAGTTTCTGCCCTTCCAGCTTCCGCCGTTTACCTTGTAGTAGTAGTCGAAGTAGAGCGGGCTCTTGTTCGTATAGGCGTTGACGGTGGATACGGAAGTCTCGCCCTTTCTCAGCTCTCTTGCGAATACGACAAATCTTGTGTCGATCTCCGCGCCCATGGGATAGTAGCAGGTGGAGAGGGTAAGGAACTTATCGCCGTACTTGATGTCGAGATCGGGGTTGTAGAATACACTTCTGTCGAATACCTGCTCGAAATACTGATAGAACTGGCTCTCGGAGGAGAAGTTTCGGAACTTGTAGTAATTGAATACCTGACCGTGCTTCTGCTCGGTATTTACGAACATTCCGGCGAATACGACGTAATTGCTCTGTCCGCCGTAAGCAGACTCATACTTGATAGTCGGGTGCTTGAGGTAGAAGTTGAGGCTGCCGTATCTTGCAGGGTAGTAGTTGGTGATCTTCGCAAGACCCACGCCCGTTCTGATGTTGTGACCGTAGATAACGAGGTTGTCGGGGCGGAGGGTTGATGTTACCGGCACATGATAATCGGCAAAGGTTGTGCCGACTTTGCTGTAATCGTATCTGCCGTAGAAGTCGTGCTCGAGGTAGAAGGTGTTGTTTTTAGCCTGAACAACGGGCTGATCGATAGGCGTATCGGCGATTGTGAGCCAGCCTATGAAGTCGGAGTTGAGGTCCTTCATATACTCGATATCGTGCTTGAACGGATAGATCGTGCTGCCGTACTTATAACCGGAGGTATGCGCTTTTGCGGGCATCTTGTTGTAGTCGATGACCTTTGCGGTGATGACACCGGACTGCTTCTGCGCGGTATATTTCTTGCCGGACTTGTAGAGAGCGGCTACCTTGAACTTGTATGTACCCGCTTTGAGTCCCTTAACTGTGTAGGAGGTACCCGCAACGTTCTTATATGTAACATATTTGCCGGTTGAGGAATTATAAGCGTAAATGCGGTACGCGGAGGCATTCTTGACCTTGCTCCATGAGAGCTTAACGGAGGTAGCGGACGCTGTTGCCTTGCAGTTTGTCGGAGCTGGGAGCTGCATCTTTACCGACTGTGCGAGAGTTTTTGCCTGCACCTCGTATTTCTTGCCGGACTTTACCAAAGCTGCGATCTGGAACTTGCAGGTAGAGCCTATTTTAAGTCCCTTTACAACGCACTTTGTAGCGGTAACGGTCTTGTATTCCTTATACTTCTTTGTCTTGGTGTCATAGACATAAACTCTGTATCCGTCCGCGCCCTTTACCTTATCCCATGTGATCTGGACATCGGTACCGGCTGTGGACACTACGGTCTTGATATTAGCCGGCGCAGCGAGCTTTGAAGCGGCGCTGACGCTGACGGTGAGGGGTTCCGCGATCTCGGGAACGCCGGTAACAGCCATTACACCGGCTAGAAGTACGCCTATTATCCTTGCTTTCTTCATATTCTATCCTTTCGTTCACAGCCGAAGCCGTGCTCACAAGTATCTTATTCTGTCGTCGTGACAGTATTTTTATTATATCACAAAATGTATTTGTTGTCAGCAAAAAATTGTAATTATTCGTTTAAAATTTCACGCCCATTTTTTATGCAATTTGCATAGGCACAGGCGGCTGCTGTATTTCTGAAATACATCTATGGACAGCTCTCATAGAAATGCAGTGTGGTTGGCAAAGATTCCAATAACAAAACTAACAGCTTGCCATGACTTACACAGCAAGCTGTTTCTTGTTATCCTGTAATGAAATATCGCCAGCCCCACTGCGTTTCACTCCGCAGCTGCCCATTGAAGAAACTGAGAAATACAGCATAAGCCGGCGGGCGCTTGCCCGCTTAATAAGCTTTGCCCCAATAAACGAGGTGCTTGGCGGGTTTGCCGCAGCAGACACAGGTGTCAGAGATGTGCTCCTGATCGAGCGGCATACAGCGGGAGCCTACTCCTGTCTTTTCCTTGACTGTGTCCTCGCAGGCTTCGTCGCCGCACCACATAGCCTTTACAAAGCCGTCGCCCTTTTCGGCAAGGACCTTCACGATCTCATCCATAGTCTTGCAGGCGTATGTGCGTCTCTCGCGGTTGTCGAGAGCCTTCTGATACAGTCCGTCGTGAACCGCCTGCAGCTTCTCCGCGGCAGCCGTTTCGAGATCATCGAGCTTTACAAAGCTCTTTGCTCCGTCGTGACGTGTCACGATAACGCACTGGTTGTTCTCGATATCCTTCGGACCTATCTCTATCCTTATCGGCACGCCCCTCATCTCGTACTCGGCAAACTTCCAGCCGGGGGAGTTCTCGCTGTCGTCGAGCTTTACGCGCAGTCCCGCCTTTTTGAGCCTGTCGTAAAGCTCTCCCGCCTTTTCGAGCACGCCCTCCTTGTGCTGCGCTACGGGGATAATGACAGCCTGTATCGGAGCAACTGCCGGCGGAAGCGCAAGTCCGCTGTTGTCGCCGTGTGTCATTATGATCGCGCCTATAAGACGTGTTGTTACTCCCCAGCTCGTCTGGTGAGGATATGTGAGCTTGTTCTCCTTGTTCGCGTACTGAATGTCGAACGCCTTTGCAAAGCCGTCTCCGAAATAGTGGGATGTACCCGCCTGCAGAGCCTTGCCGTCGTGCATAAGCGCTTCGATCGCGTATGTTGCGACAGCACCCGCAAACTTGTCGCTGTCCGTCTTGCGTCCCTTTATTACCGGGATCGCAAGAGATTCCTCGCAGAACCTCGCGTAAACATTCAGCATACGCTCGGTCTCCTCTATCGCCTCCTCGGCGGTTGCGTGGATAGTGTGTCCCTCCTGCCAGAGGAACTCTCTCGAACGCAGGAACGGACGTGTCGTCTTTTCCCAGCGAACAACGTTCACCCACTGATTGTACAGCTTCGGGAGATCGCGGTAGGAATGTACGATATTCGAGTAATGCTCGCAGAACAGGGTCTCCGATGTGGGACGAACGCACAGTCTCTCTTCGAGCTTCTCACTGCCGCCTATCGTTACCCACGCACACTCGGGTGCGAAGCCCTCAACGTGATCCTTTTCCTTTTCAAGCAGGCTCTCGGGAATGAACATAGGCATACATACGTTCTCATGCCCCGTCTCCTTGAACATACCGTCAAGTATCTTCTGGATATTCTCCCAAATCGCATAGCCGTATGGGCGTATCGCCATACAGCCCTTAACGCTTGTGTACTCGATAAGCTCCGCTTTCTTTACGATATCGGTGTACCACTGGGCGAAATCCTCGTCCATATCGGTTATCGCGTTGACCATTTTCTTTTCAGCCATTTCAATTCTCCGTTTCTTTATGGTTTAATCCAGGGGATTCCCCCTGAATCTTTCTTAACATCTTTTCTATTATATAACATTTTTTTCGATTTTGCAATACCATTGGCGAAAAATGATACACCGTCGGCAGTTATTTCCGTTCACAACGGGCTTTGATCAATTTTATGTGAAAAATGACAAAATTTTACGACAATATTTGACATTTTCGTAAAAATGTGTTATTATATATAGGAAGGTAACGAAAAGAAGGATACCATAGATGAGATCTTTAAAAACACTTATCCCGGCTGTCATCGCCGTAATAGCTCTCGGCTCCTGCGCGGTAAGCGACGCGCAGATAGTCGATCATACCTTTTACGGTGAGACTGCCGCATACACCGAGACTGCCGCTCCGGGCAGTACGGTCATAACGACATCGGGAGATGTATCCTCGGCTATGCTCCCGTATCTTGGCGACTCTCCGGAGCTGCCGGAGCACGACGAGGAACCGGTACATACCACTCCCGCAGTGACCGCCGCCGAGATAATCGAGACCGAGATCACGGCTCGCGAAGCGGATACTATCCCGGAAACATCGGATGCCGGAGCCGACGAAGAACCCGAGGAGCTGCCGGAGAAGACCGCCGAAGCCACGGAACATCCGGAGGAGACAGCCGAAACTGCCGAACAGAGCACCGCTCCCGAAGAAATTCCCGCCGAAAGCGGCGTGAAAATGCAGTCGTCCAAAAAAGTACAGAAGTATAAATTTGAATATCAGAAAACCAACGGAAGCCTTTCGATACTCGGTCCCAATCTCGTTTATCTTGGCGAGTCGTTCGATTTTGACCACTACTACCCCGACGAGACCGAAAAAACGTCGCTTATGTGGGTGATGAGCGGGAATATCGGAAGCATAGACGACAACGGCGTGTTTACCGCACTCAAAAAGGGCGTGTGCAACCTTACGCTGGTTGACAGGACAAACGGCACATTCGCCATGCTGAAGCTGCACGTAATAGCACCCGGCGATGATGTGGACTTTCTGCCCCTTGTGAACAATATCCCGATCGCAAACAAGACCTACCCGCTGCCGAAGGACTACGCACCCGGACTTGACCCGAGAGCGAAAGCTGCGTTTATGCAGATGCAGCTCGATGCGGAGAAAGCGGGAATACACCTGTACAGCATATCCGATTACCGCTCCTACAACTATCAGCAGCAGGTATATGCAGGCTGGAAAGCTATGTACGGTTCGGAAGCCGATCTCGTCTCCGCAAGACCCGGTCATTCCGAACACCAGCTCGGACTTGCGATAGATGTAAACTCGCTCGAATACTCCTTCGCGTACACCGCCGAGGGAAAGTGGCTCAAGGAACACTGCGCCGAGTACGGCTTTATCATAAGATACCCGTCATACGACTCCAAGCAGACTACGGGATATTCTTACGAGCCGTGGCATATAAGATACCTCGGAAAGACGCTCGCGGAGACGGTCATGTCGTCCGGACTAACGCTTGAAGAGTGTCTGCGGATAGATTCGTATTACAGATGACCCGGAGGTGCGGATATGGCGGACATTTTCGCAAGAACACGCCTTATATTCGGTGACGAAGCCATGGAAAGGCTCTCCCGCGCCCGCGTCGCGCTGTTCGGTGCAGGAGGTGTGGGCGGCTACGCTGCGGAAGCGCTTGCGAGAAGCGGTATCGGCGCGCTCGATATCATCGACAATGACACCGTCTGCGAATCGAACCTCAACCGCCAGATAATCGCGCTGCGCTCCACTGTCGGAATGTACAAGACCGACGCGGCGGCGGCAAGGATACACGACATAAACCCGGACTGCAAGGTCACGGGTCATAAGATATTTTTTCTGCCGGAAAACAAGGACTATTTTGATTTCCGGCAGTTCGACTATATAATAGACGCGATAGACACAGTAAGCGGCAAGCTCGCGGTGATTGAGTGCGCGAATGCCGCGGGCGTTCCCGTTATCTCCTGCATGGGGACAGGCAACAAGACAGACCCGTCCCGGCTAACTATCGCCGATATTTTCGAGACCTCGGTCTGTCCGCTTGCCCGTGTCATGCGGCACGAGTGCAGAAAGCGCGGTATCGCGAAACTCAAAGTCGTGTACTCCCGAGAGGAGCCCCGTACACCGCAGAACAGCGAGACAAGCCGCAGCGGCAAGCCCGTTCCCGGCTCGACGGCGTTTGTGCCGTCGGCAGCGGGACTTCTTATCGCGTCGGAGGTAGTAAGATACATCACGGAGGGAGAACGAAATGAACGATCTTGACGTAATGAAGCGCGCGAAGCAATACATCGAAAGCCTTGCGAAAGGGATAGACCCGATCACCGGAAATGAAGTCGGCGAGAACGATGTTGTGAACAATGTCCGCGTGTCACGCTGCCTTTTCTATACCGCGGAAGTTCTGCAAAAGGTGATAGACAACGGCGGCGAGGTGCAGCGCGAAAAGCTGAAACGCTCGGATCGCGCGGAATTTGCGCTGACGGACGAGCAGTCTTTGGCACTAAAACCGGAATTGCGCAGCACATACATTTCCAACATTATAAAAAATATCAATGGTGCTATAGATGAATATAAGATGAAAAAGCTCCAAACTAAAACACTTAATGATTGGCTTATTGATAAAGGACTTTTATCCGATGTAGTCATAAACGGAAGGACAAGAAAAAAGCCTACGCCGGAAGGAGAGGCTTTGGGAATTACGCTTTACAGCTTTATGACAGAAAACGGAATGTCAAAATGCTGTGTTTACAATGCGGAAGCACAGCAGTTCATCTTCGACAATATAGACGCTATTGCCGCGTTTGCCGCCGAGCAGAACGCCCTGAAAGCCGCGGAAAAGGCGGAGATCCGCAGGTACGAAGCCTACGACGACGGAACAGACGAACAATAAAGCAAAAACCCCTTGCATCTGCAAGGGGTTTCGTATTGCTGTCTTACGATCAATCGGATACGTAAGGGATAAGAGCTATCTGTCTTGCTCTCTTGATAGCAACAGTGAGCTCTCTCTGATGATAAGCGCAGCAGCCGGTCACGCGGCGGGGCAGTATCTTGGAGCGCTCCGTCATGCACTTCTTGAGCTTTGCTACGTCTTTGTAATCAATGAACTCCGCTCTGTCCGCGCAGAACTGGCAAACCTTTTTTCTGCCGCGCTTAACGGGACGTGCGGGTCTCTCGCCCATTTCCTTCTTTTCAGCCATTGTATTTTCCTCCTTCGTTAATTCTCGGTCATTCGCCGGTCAATTATCCGGCGATACTTCTTTTTCAGCCGATATTCTTATCGGCTCAGAACGGATAGTCATCGTCCGCGGCGCCCGATGCCGCAAAATCCTGTGCCGTGTAGCTTCCGTTTGAAGCCGACGGTGCGGAATTGGCTGCCTCAGCGGGGTGCTGGGGCGGGGGCTCCGGGAATCCGGCATTCTGCGTATAGCCGCCGTTTCCTTCGGGTCTCTTGTCGCCTGTGAACGACGCACGGTCAACGATTATCTCGGTGACATAGCGTGTTATGTTGTTCTTATCGACGTAGCTTCTGTTCTGGAGCTCACCTTCGATAAGGATTGCGCGACCTTTTGTCCAGAATCTCGAAATGAACTCCGCTTCATTACGCCAAGCGACACAGTTGAAGAAATCGGATTTCTTCTCTTCGCCCTTTGTCTGGAAGCGTCTGTCCACCGCGATACTGAACGAGAGCACAGGAACTCCGGACGGAGTGGTCTTGAGCTCAAGATCCTGAGTTATGCGGCCAAGCATTATTACCTTGTTGTACATGATCTTTCCCCCTGTTTCCCTGCTTTACTTGCGCAAAACTACGATATAGCGAAGAACGCCGTCAGTGATGTTGATGACGCGCTCAAGCTCATCGGGGAATTCGGGCTTGCTGTCGAAGTGGTAAACCACATAGTAACCCTCGGACTCGTAGTTGATGTCGTATGCGAGCTTTCTCTTGCCCCATTCGTCAACGTCAACAAGCTCGGCGTGCTCCTTGATAAGATCGGAGAACTTTGTCACGAGAGTCTTGACAGCATCTTCACCGTTCTTTAACGAGAAGACAAGGACTGCCTCGTACTTTTCACCTGTTTTAGCCATATTGTACCTCCTTATAGACTGTCGGCCCACGGTCTTTCCGCGAGCAAGGATCGCTGAGCACAAAGCTCAACTATGATATTATAGCAGATACTTTCCTTTTTGTCAAGGGGTTTTCCGCATTTTTCCGTTATTGTCTGTTATTCCGAAAAATGCGTCGTACTCCCGCCTGCGGCAGGAGTACGACATCAATACTATCTTACTTTGTCAGCGCAAGCGCGGATATCATTACTACCGCCTTTTCGCCGGTATGCACAACGATCTCGACTGTATGTGTGCCGCACTCATCGAAATCTATGATCTCCTCGGCTTCGACATAGCTGCCCCAGCCGCCCTTGAAGTCGCTGTTTATCGTCTTTACGAGCTCGCCGTCAACAAGAACATCGAATGTTCCGCCGTTCGAGACCATTTTACCGTAGAACAGACCGATAGACTTTGCCTCAACCTCGAATTTCAGCGGTTCGAGACCCTCGAACGAGCCGTCCTTCGACAGCGCTCTCCAATAACCGCCGAAGTTGCCGAACAAGTCGTCCTGCTTGTCCTCCCAGCCCGCTTCGCCTATGTTCTGCGGGTCACCGGGAACAACAATGTATGCTGTCGAGAACTTGTCGCTCTTATATACCGTCGAAAGATCGCTCTCGTGCTCGGTGTCTATGGTGTCGAGCTCGTCGAGCGCTTTTTGCAGATACGATGTGATTATCTCGGTCAGCACGGAATGTCCGACTACATTCGGGTGAATGTTATCGTCCGAGATATCCGTCCACTTGATATGACCGTTGTCGATAACGTCAAGTATCGCGTCGTGGTACGAGATCATCGGGATATCATACGCCTTGCAGACCTCGCTGTGGTACTGCTGGAAGCTCGTTCCGTCTTCCATTGTCATCGCGACGGTTATGACCGCGGGTGCGCAGTCGGCTTCCCAGAGCTTTCTGATAACGCCGTCGTAAGACGCGATATTTCTTTCGGTATTTTCAACCGTGTCGTTTACGGAGAAGTCGATGAACACGAGATCGGGGTTCTGCGAAAGAACGTCACGATCGGTTCTGAACACGCCGATGTACGAGCCGGTAGCGCCGATACCCGCGTTGACGTAATTTATCTTCGACTCCGGGAATGTCTCTTCAAGCCACTTTGTCGTAAGATACGCGTAGCAGGTGGTGGGACCCGCGGAGGAGCCCTGTGTGATCGAGCCGCCGAGATACGCGACGGTTATGGGCTCGCCTGCCTGTGCCTTTTTGAACACCTTTGCGAGACGCGCTCTGTTGCCCTCTATGTAGTTTGCAAGCGCCTTCATTCTGTCGGTTATACCGTTCTCGATAACATAGGGCGTATCCTCGGGAATGACCTTTTCTTCGGCAGCCGGAGCTGCTTCTGTTGCAGCCGCTTCTGTCTGCGCGGCTTCGGTCGCTGCTGTCTCTGTTGCAGCGGCTTCTGCAGTCTGTGCCGCTTCGGTTGCGGCAGCCTCGGTCTGTGCTGCGGCGTTAGTGGAAGCGGGAGCCGATGTTCCGCCGCAGGACGCAGCGGAAACGATCAGCGCGCATATTGTAAGTACGGATAATATTCTCTTCTTCATATTGCTTTCCTTTCAGACATAACTGTCATGTAATCGGTATCACAACATATAATATATCATTTTTATTACAAAAAGTCAAGTCATAAAAACAAAAAAGAACCGCCGGGATAAAAGATCTCAGCGGTCTTAAATATTTGAGTCTACACCAGCCCCACTGCGTTTCAGTCTGCACCCGACATAAATCGGCACTCTGAAATACAGCAGTCTGTTTAGGGTGCTGGCGGCGGACGCGCCGCTCCGTAATGCGCAGTGACATTCTTCTTGCGACGAGTTCACCACCTCGGTTAGCTATACTCTGCTTTTCTGAATGGAGTCTTTGCCAACCCCAATTCATTTCTTACAGAGCGACCCAATGATGCATCTCTGAAATACAGCAGTCTGTTTAGGGTGTCCAGCCCCCTTTTTTAAAGGGGGCTGGCGCCGTCCGCGCAGGACAAAGCGCGTAAGCGCAGATTATTCTGCAGCGGAAACGCTTGTGATATGCGGGTTAGCGCCGTTGTACCAGTAAAGGAAGCCTTCGAGGTCAACTACGTCGCCTACGTTGAGAGCCTTAACAGCTTCGTAAACGTCTGTTCCGGGGCCGCAGAGGTAGGATTCAACTGTGAATGTGAACTCCTGATCGTCCTTTGTTACCTTGAAGTAAAGGTC
>JAFPUE010000040.1 GCA_017395555.1 Ruminiclostridium sp.
ATTCAGGTGGATGCTATCAAGAATATCAAGATCGACAAGGTCACTGTCTGGGACGGCGGCTCCAACGGCAAGGGCGGAAAGAGCTCCACAGCCGACTTTATCAGCGGTCTGTTCAAGTCTGTTCCCCCGCTCGGTGAGATGTTCGATCAGGCAGGCATGAAGCTCCCGGATTACCTCGGGACACCTGTGACAGCCCCCGCAGAAGATAAGCTCGCAGACGAGTCCGAGCTCTCTTCAGAGGATTGAGCGCCGAAGCCGGCGCGGGCAGCAGCTGTATTTCAGAGCGTCCTTCTATGGGCGGCTCTCATAGAAATGCAGTGAAGTTGGCGATATATCACTCAATAAATAAGAAAGACTGCTGAAACTAACAATTTCAGCAGTCTTTTTTGAAAAAATTTCTCTAATCTGTCTCCCCATTGATGTGAGCTGAATAGTAGAGACAGTTTACGAATTACATCTGCGGCTGTCAATGAGTCGCCGCCTATGCAAGAGCTGTCTCTTAAACCTCACTCGTGCGGCGGACTGACAGCGCGGGCTACCGCGCCGCCGCCCGCGTAGGGCAAAAAATCTCAAGCGAAGCGACCTTCTCTTGAAAAAACGCGTTCTTGGATCCAAGGTGAAACCTTGGTCGAGTCCGGGGCGAAGCTCCGGCAGGGCTTGGGACAGAGTCCCAAACAGCCGAAGGCAGCATGAGTTTAACCCAAACGCGTTACACTTCACGCGACAGCCAGATATTCGCGATATCCAGTGCGTCGTAAAGGCTGGTGCGGTCGCTGGACTTGACGATAGCGGAGATAGGGTCGAGACCCTTTTCCGTCTTCATCATAAACACCTTTATCTTATCGGCAGCCGCTATCCCGTTTTCGTCGTGTGTAGATACGACATTCATATACGTCACATATTCGTCCGACATATTTCCGTAGTATATCTCGTTTCCCTTTCTCACGAGCGGGAATCCCTTGTATGTTACAAATCCTTCAGCCATAGGTATCATCTTCCTCCTAAATATTTGACAATGCGGGATCATTCGTGCATTACTGCTGCTGGTTGTTCTTGATATCCTGCGGACGCTGACGCACCTTGATATGCACCTCGCGGAGCTGCTGTTCGGTGACCTCGGTAGGCGCTCCGAGCAGGAGATCCTGTGCGTTCGAGTTCAGCGGGAACGCGATAACTTCGCGTATGCTGTCCTCGTCAAGAAGCAGCATTATCATTCTGTCTATGCCGAACGCCATACCCGCGTGAGGCGGAGCGCCGAATTTGAACGCACTGTACAGCGCACCGAACTTCTCCTTTACATCTTCCTCGGTGTAGCCGGCTATCTCAAATGCCTTTACCATAACGTCGATATCGTGGTTGCGGACAGCGCCGGACGCGAGCTCAACGCCGTTGCATACAACGTCGTACTGATAAGCAAGCACGTCGCAGGGATTCTTCGTGTTGAGCGCTTCAAGCTCGCCCTGCGGCATAGAGAACGGGTTGTGCGTGAAGATCGGCTTTCCGGTCTCTTCGTCTTCCTCATACATCGGGAAGTCAACTATCCAGCAAATCTCGAATCTGTCCTCGTCGATAAGTCCCATTCTCGCGGCGACTTCGTTTCTTATCTGCCCCGCGAACTTCTCCGCGTTCTTCTTGTTGTCCGCGATGAAGTAGAGCACGTCGCCGACTTCGAGCTCCGCACGCTTTGCAAGCTCTTCCCTGTCGCCCTCGCGCAGGAACTTGTCGATAGGGCCGTTGAACTTGAGTCCTTCTTCTACCTTGAAGTAGCCGAGACCCTTCATTCCGATAGACAGCGCGTATTCCTCCATTTTCTCGAAGAAGCTCTTGGACTTCTCCGCCATTTTCGGAACACGTATAGCACGGACGGTCTTGTTCGAGAACGGCTTGAACGAGCTGTCAACGAACAGATCGGAAACATCGATGATAAACAGCGGGTTGCGCAGATCGGGCTTGTCGGAGCCGTATTTCAGCATAGCCTCCTCATAGGTTATGCGCGGGAAAGGAGCGTGTGTGTACTGCTTCTTTCCGAACTTTTCGAGGATAGCCGGAAATACCTGCTCGGCTGCCGCGAAAACATCCTCCTGGGTCGCAAAGCTCATTTCAAGGTCAAGCTGATAGAACTCGCCCGGAGTACGGTCCGCACGCGCATCCTCGTCACGGAAGCACGGTGCGAGCTGGAAATACTTGTCAAAGCCGGAAACCATATACAGCTGCTTGAATATCTGCGGAGCCTGCGGCAGCGCGTAGAATCTGCCGTGGTGCTTTCTGCTCGGTATCAGGTAGTCTCTCGCGCCCTCGGGGGACGATGTGGAGAGGATAGGAGTCTGGAGCTCCAGGAATCCCAGCTCTGTCATCTTCTCGCGCATGAAGCTCATTACCTGCGAACGGAAAACGATGTTCTCATGCACTCTTCTGTTTCTCATATCGAGGAAGCGGTAGCGCAGACGGATATCCTCATTGTTCTCGTGAGATGTGGGTATCTCGAAAGGCAGCTGAGTGGTCACCTTGCCGAGGATATCGACGCTCTCCGCCGAAAGCTCAACGGTTCCGGTCGCGATCTTGGGGTTGTAGGTGCTCTCGTCGCGCTTGATGATCGTACCCGCGATAGATATCGCACATTCCTTCGAGATGCCTTCGAGGAGCTTTTCGTTGTTCTGGAAGGTCACCTGTAACATTCCGTAGTGGTCACGCAGGTCAATAAACTCGATTCCTCCGTGGTCTCTGATGTTTTCTACCCAGCCGGAAACTCTGACTGTTTTTCCGATATCCGCCTCGGATATCATAGCCGTGTTGTGGTCACGGTACCTGTTTGCTGTGAACATTGTCTTATGTTCCTTTCTTTATCCTTTTAATTTCTGTTCAAGAATTGCCTTTATCGTATTCGGCGTAGCCTGACCTTTCAGCGCCTTGTTCGCCTGTCCCATGAAGAAGCCGAACACCTTCTGCTCGCCTGCGCGGTACTGCTCGACGGGCTTGGGGTTGTCGGCGATCAGCTTGTCGATGACGGCTTCCACCGCGGAGGTGTCGTCCCTTACCCACAGGTCGAGCCTGTCGCAGACCGCGTCGGGCTTGTCACCGGTATTTATCATCTCGACGAATATGGTCTTGTAGTTGTTCTTGTTTATCTTGTCGGTATCACCGAGTTCTATGAGCCTTGCGAGGTCTTCGGGCGCGAATTTCAGTCCGTCCATTGTCATTTCGCCGAGATTAATGCGGCGCATGAACTCGCCGAGAATGAAGTTCGCGACGGTCTTCGGCTTGTCGTAAGCCTTTATCGCGGCTTCAAAGAAATCGCAGATATCCTTGTCGTTTATGATGTTGTCGGCGTCTGCGGGAGCAAGTCCGTACTGCGTGATATAACGCTCTCTGCGCTGTTCCGGCATCTCCGGGAGCGCCGCCTTTATCGCGTCAAGCTCCTCTTCGGTGAAGATTATCGGCGGGATATCCGGGTCGGGGAAGTATCTGTAATCGTGCGCGTCCTCTTTTGAGCGGAGCGCCGTTGTTTCGCCCGTGGAGTCGGAGAAGCGTCTCGTCTCCTGGAGCACCTTTCCGCCGGACTCGATTATCTCGCTCTGGCGGTATATCTCGTACTCTATCGCGCGCCCTATCGCCTTGGTGGAGTTGAGGTTCTTCAGCTCCGCACGCGTTCCGAGTACGTCCGAGCCCTTCGGCGCAAGAGATATATTGACATCGCATCGCAGCGAGCCCTGCTCCATTTTGCAGTCGCATATTCCCGCGTACTTATACAGCAGCTTTATCTTCTCCACATACGCGACAACTTCCTCGGCGCTGTGGAAATCCGGCTCGGTGACCATTTCGATCAGCGGTATGCCGCAGCGGTTGTAGTCCGCGAGACTGGAACGCGTCGCTTCGTCATGAACGAGCTTTCCCGCGTCCTCTTCAAGGTGTATGCGGTTCACGCGTATCCGCTTTTCCTGCCCGTTCACGTTTATATCCACATATCCGTTCAGGCAGACCGGTCTCGGCATCTGCGAGATCTGGTACGCTTTCGGCAGATCGGGGTAGAAATAGTTCTTTCTGTCCCATTTGGTGAACCGCGATATCTCGCAGTTCGTAACATATCCCGCTCTGATGATGTACTCAACGGCTGTGTGGTTGAGCACGGGCAGCGTTCCGGGCATACCGGAGCATACGGGGCAGCAGCGGGAGTTCGGTTCGCCGCCGAATTCCGCCGAGCAGGTGCAGAACACCTTCGACTTCGTAAGGAGCTCGGCGTGAATCTCAAGTCCTATGGTGGGGTAAAGATCAGACATTTTCCGATGCTCCTTTCTTATAATGTGCAGCGAACGGGCGAGAATGTCTTCTCAAACGCGTCCGCGGTCTGTATTATCGTTGCTTCGTCGAAGCGTCTGCCGACTATCGACATACCTATCGGCATACCGTTTCCGTCGTAGCCGCAGGTCGTGTTTATCGCCGGGAGTCCAGCGATATTCACCGTAACGGTGCAGATATCGGCGGTGTACATCTTTACGGGGTCGTTGTCCTGCACGCCGATCTTGTATGCAACGCTCGGAGCCGTCGGGGTGAGGATAACGTCCGCCTTGTCGAACACGGCATTGTATTCCTCGATTATCTTCTGCTTGAGCGCAAGCGCCTTGCGGTAGTAAGCGTCGTAGTAACCGCTCGACAGCGCGTAGTTGCCGAGAAGTATGCGGCGCTTTACCTCTGCGCCGAAACCGCGGTTGCGGCTGTCGCGTATCATCTCGTCGAAGCTGTGGCCCTCTCCGCGCAGACCGTACTTTATTCCGTCATAGCGGGAAAGGTTCGACGCGGCTTCCGCGGAGGATATCAGGTAATAAGCCTGCACCGCGTAGCGC
>JAFPUE010000041.1 GCA_017395555.1 Ruminiclostridium sp.
ATTGACGACCGTATATTGCTTTCGAGATCCGGTGCGCGTTTAACGAAGCTGTCAACTATCTCGTCAAGGCTCCATATGCCTCGGTCAAGCTCCTTCCATACGGGAGTAAGATATGTCGCTTCGGCAAGACTGGCTGCCGTTTTCGCGTCAAAGCCCTTGTCAACGAAGAAGTCAAGCTGCCTCGTTTTTACAAGAACATCTCCGATGTCAAAAATGATGTTTTTTATCATGCTATCCCCCTATCTTTATTCTGATTCCCGCTTTTTTGCCAAGCGGGATATATTGCTTCAGAACAGCAGGATCAAGGCTCTCTGTTACCGAAAACTCATACCTTCTGCCAAGCTGTTTATACTTTGCAACTCCGAGTGTATGGTACGGGAGCAGGTGAAGCTCCGTTATCCCGTGTACCGCCGCAAAGTCGATTATTTGCGGTATCTCCGTTTCATTGAATGTTGGTATCACCGGTACTCTGACAATTATTTTGCGCGGGTCATCGCTGCATATCCGCCTGAATGCACGCATTACTGTGTCCAAGCTGCCGCCCGTGTATTCCGTGAAGAGGTCACGGTCAAGCGTCTTTATGTCGAACAGAAACAAGTCCGCATATATCAGAGCTATTTCCACTTTTTCAATGCTTATACAGCCGCAGGTCTCTATCGCAATGCTTATCCCACTTTTCCTGCAGCTTTCAAGGAATGGCAGGACGCTGTTTATCTGCAGAAGCGCTTCGCCGCCGGTGAGCGTGACTCCGCCGCCGCTCTCGTCATAATAATCCTTGTCGCGCAAAACGATATCGAACAGCTCATCGCAGCTTATTGTCCTGCTGTGTTTTCCGATCATCTGCGATTCGGGATTAGCGCACCATTTGCAGCGAAGCGGACAGCCCTGAAAAAATACCGCAGTCCTGATCCCGGGACCGTCATTTATCGCAAAGCGTTCAATATTGAATATGTCCGGTTTATCACTCATACATAGTCCTGCTTATTATTTCACGCTGAACAGCCGGGTCGAGATCTATAAATACCGCCGAATATCCCGCCACCCGAACAATGAGATCGGGGTATTTTTCGGGGTGTATCATCGCGTCCTCAAGCGCACCTCGATCTATCACCGTGACCATGAGCTGACAGCCGCCCTTTTTGAAGTATGTGCGGAACAGACATTCGATGACTTCGCGCTTGTTCCGGAACATATCCTTTGAAAACTTGATATTCTGTACAGAGCCGGCGTGATACCGCGCATCGAACTTTGAGAGAGAGTTGAGCATTGCGGTAGGACCGCTTTTGTCCGCGCCGCCCTGCGGATTGTTGGCAGGGTTCATATACATTCCCGAAAGTCTGCCGTCGGGGGAAGCCCCGGTCGCAGCACCCCACTCGGTGTTCAGTGAGTTGTTGCTTATCACTATCAGAAAGTACTGCATACCTTTCCGTAATCCTCGGTCTCTTATCCCCTTTGCGACATATTCATACAGATCGTTTGCCATACCGTCTGCGGTGTCGAGGTCATTTCCGTATTTGTCGCATTCAAGACACAGCCGCCGTATATCTTCATAACCCTTGAAATTAGCTTTTATTGCCTTGCAGAGAGTTTCAAGGTTTATCTTTTTATCCTCAAAAACGAGCTTTTTTACAGCGTACAGCGAGTCGGAGGTGTTGATGTTCCCATAGGTCTCGCAGGTGCCGCCGAGATAACGTACACCGCCGTCCAGCAGCGCCTTTCCGC
>JAFPUE010000007.1 GCA_017395555.1 Ruminiclostridium sp.
AACGAGTATTATGAATATGTGACCACCGGAGTATATCCACTGCCAATATTTAAATCAGATTAGCTGTGTTCTGTCTTACCTGTGTCCGCAGAATGGGGTACACTTTAGTCAAGCCCCTTTCTGTGAAAGTTTGGTGAAAGTATTCACTTTCATATATTATCATTATAGCACATTTCAAGTTCATTTTCAAGTGTTTTTGGTAATTTTGTGCAAAACAGAGAGATTCATATTGGCGGAAATGATGAACAGCACAAGGAAAGCGGGACAGGATAACGTTTTGCAAAAATCATCAGAATTGTCCCTGTTTATATGCTTTTTGTTTTATACATAAAACAGTCTTGCAGGAACGCCGCAAAAAGAGATATCAACGCAAAAGATGTTGACATTCTGCGTCGTTATGTGATATATTTATAGTACGGAATGAGAGCGCAGAAGCGGTATTCCCGGTATGCCCGCAAACCTTGTCGCATTGATTTTTGAAATACAGCAAAACGCCCGGTCACATACGGGAAACCGGAATTATTGCTTTTCAAATACATATTTTGTAATACATTACGCTTCTATCCCCGCTTCCGGCGGGAAAAGAAACCGATATGTCCCGCAGGCATACTGATATCCGGAGGAACAAACATGAGTAATGAAGAAAAGATGACTCCCGAAAAGGAGAGCGCTGAGACTGCCGAAGCCGGAAAGATCAAGAAAAGGCGCTTTGTAACGTTGTTTATATTTATCGTCGCTATTCTGATCGTTGCGTTTGTAATTGTGACGCTTGCTTCAAAGAAGGACGTGAACCCGCCTTCTGCGGCAAACATTTCGGGTACAGTCTCCATGCGGGACGAGAGCGAAATAGCCGATACCGCGGCTTCCGAGGTCAGCGCGGGCGGGCTGCCCGTGGGCGGAGATATCACAACAACGGAAGCGAGCAAGGTGACAGAAACCGTAACGTCCGCGGAGAGTACAGTCCCGACGGCGGAGACAGCGGTGACAGCAGACACATCTCCCGAGGAGAGCGCGGGAGGCTCCCCTGTCGGCGGAGATACCACAGTATCACAGGCGGCTCCGGTCACGGAAGAGATCACATCGGCACCGGACACCGCACCGGAAACGAAGCGCACAGCCGAGAGCACAGCTCCCGAAAAGACCGACGGTTACGCCGTAATATTCAACGCGGGAAACGGCTGGGAAAACAGCGGAGTACAAATGGCAACGCTGGAGCTTAAAATAGAGAACAACTCATCGTCGTCCGTAAGCGGCTGGAAGCTTGAGCTTGACGTTGAAGGCTTAAAGAGCGTCGAGGGCTGGAACGGAACATGGACGGTGAGCGGAAACACGCTGACCGTGACCAACGTTGATTACAACGGGGATATTCCCGCGGGCGGTGCGCAGTACATAGGCTGCAACATAGGAACAGCATCCTCGCTCAACATAAAAAGCGCCGTGCTGAACGGCAAGTCCTGCACGCTGACAAAGGGGCGTGTAGATCAGAATCAGCAGAATCAGCAGAACAACGATCAGAATAATAACAATAACAACAATAATAACGGCGGCAGTGCGGCTGTCGATGTGGCGGCGCTCCTGACAAGGAACGAGAATGCCGTTCAGGGGGACGACTGGCTTCACACGGACGGCAGCAGGATACTCGACAAGAACGGCAAGCAGGTATGGCTGACGGGTCTGAACTGGTTCGGCTACAATACGGGAACCAACACCTTTGACGGCCTCTGGAACAGCCGTCTTGCGCCCTCGGTAAAGGCTATCGCCGATCACGGGTTCAATCTTATACGAGTGCCGATATCGGCAGAGCTCATAAATCAGTGGGCTGCGGGAGAATATCCGAGAGCAAATTACAACAACGCCTACAATGAAGAGCTGAACTCAATGAACAGTCTGGAAATATTTGAGTATTTCCTGAAGCTGGCGGAGGACAACGGAATAAAAGTAATGCCGGACATTCATTCGGCAAACACCGATGCGTCCGGACATAACATCAATCTATGGTACACCGACAGGGTAAGCGAGGACGATTATTACAGCGCGCTCGAATGGATGGCATACAGGTACAGAAACAATGACACGATAATTGCGTATGACCTTAAAAATGAGCCTCACGGAAAGCCCTATGAGGGAGACAACGCCGCAATATGGAACGACTCGAAAGCAAAAAATAACTGGAAGAACACCGCGGAAGTTGCGGCGGCAAAGATACTCGCGAAAAATCCGAATGTCCTCATAATGGTTGAGGGAACGGAAATATACCCGAAAGACATAAAGAAAAACGGAGACTACAAATCCACCGACGATAAGGATTATTACTTCAACTGGTGGGGCGGGAATTTACGCGGCGTAAAGGACTATCCCGTCGATCTCGGGAAATATCAGAACAAGCTGGTATATTCACCCCACGATTACGGCCCGACGGTATATCGGCAGCCGTGGTTCGAGGGAACATTCACCTTTGAAAGCCTGATGAAGGACTGCTGGAAGGACAACTGGTTCTATATCTGTGAGAACGGGACAGCGCCGCTTCTTATAGGCGAGTGGGGCGGATTTATGACTGAGCCCAATCTCACATGGATGACTTACATGAGACGGCTGATAAGCGAGAATCACCTTAACCACACCTTCTGGTGCTTCAACGCAAACTCCGGCGATACGGGCGGACTTGTTCTCGATGACTTTACCACATGGGACGACAAGAAGTATAATTTTGTAAAGGAAGTTCTCTGGCAGGAGAACGGAAAATTCGTAGGGCTCGATCATGCGATAAAGCTCGGCGAGAACGGCATAGATCTTTCAAAAGCGAAAGGGCTTTGACCGAGGCATATTCAGGGCGTGTTGACATTAAGCTCAACACGCCCTGAACACTTATTAATATCACACGATCATATAACTCAGCCTTTCCGCTCCCGCGAAAATGATCTATTTTATATATTCCATAAAATTTCGCTTGTTCTCAATAGCAGTCGTTGTCGGTCTTCCGAGATCTTCTCTCGCGCCTATCGAGCACTTTACTTCTATAAAGCAGAGCTCATTCCTTGATTTAGCAGCTTCGAGCTCGCTGTCAAGCATTTCAAAGCTGTCAACACAGACCGTGTTCGGATAACCGCAGGCTTTTGCGATCCCCACAAGGTCTATGCTCCCGGCAACCGTTGGCATACCGCCGACAGTCTCATGCGCGCCGTTGTTGATGACAATGTGGATAAGATTTTTCGGTCTGTTCGCACCGATGACCGCCATTGAGCCCATGTGCATAAGCACCGCGCCGTCGCCGTCTATGCACCATATTCTCCTGTCCGGCTTATTTATCGCAACACCCAGCGCGATAGACGAGCTGTGACCCATGGAACCGACGGTGAGGAAATCGTAACCGTGACTCTGACCGTGAGCTGCTCGTATCTCGAACAGCTCACGGCTTGCTTTTCCCGTGGTGGATACTATCGGATCTTCGCCGGAAGCCCTTACGATATGCCGAATGATCTCCTCGCGCGTCATCGTGTGACCGTTCTTATAGATAACCTCCGGCGCGTCCGTCAGAGCGCCCTTGCGGACAACAAACGCTACGTCCTTACCGGCAGCAAGGACAGCGCGGAACTCCTCCATTCCGGCGGACAGCTCCTCCTCCGTCGTTTCCTTTCCGATCACGAAATACGCTATGTCCATGTCTTCGAGCAGCTTTAACGTGACCTCGCCCTGATAGATATGCTGCGGCTCGTCGTGAATACCGGGCTCGCCACGCCAGCCGATAATAAAGATCATGGGTATCGCATAGACCTTATCATTCAGCAGCGACGCAACGGGATTTATGATATTTCCTTCGCCGCTGTTCTGCATATATACCACCGGGATCTTGCCCGTCGCGAGATGATATCCCGCGGCAAGCGCCGTGCAGTTGCCCTCGTTGGCAGCGATTATATGATGCTTCGGGTCGATGCCGTACTTATGTATCAGACAGTCGCACAGTGCTTTCAGCTGCGAATCCGGAACGCCTGTATAGAAATCGGAGGATATTATTTTTACAAGACTTTCTGCTCTCATTTCTTAATCCTTCTTCGCCAGCTGCGGTGTTATTATTTCGTCAATGATAAATCCGGCTGTTTTTTCGATATCGTCAAATGCAACCTTTTTCGGCAGCTCCACGCCGAATGCCTTCTTAGCCTTCTCAATAAGATGATCCGTATATATCAGCGTACCGTCAACAACATCTTCAACACCGTCAAGCGCCATAGACTCACGATCTGCTTTATTCATTTCGTCAAAGCTGAAAGCCGATTCGTCTATCCATGCGTCAAGCTTTCCGTTCCTGTATCCTATCCGTACCGGGTAACCTCCGATATTGCCAAACACGCCGGGAGTGAAAATGAGCCGGTTCTCTCCGGTTCTTACCGCCTTTATCACGGCATCTATTATACTGTAATTGCTTGACGCGTTCATCATATTTCTCTGTGCGTCCACGGGCATCGCGATCTTGCAGCGGGAAAAGATCTCATTCTGATCCAGCTTCTTTTCTTCGCCTTTGTAGTAAACCTTCAGCGGGAGCTCAACGCCCTCCGTCTGCCCTTCCTTGCTTATCACGACATCATGGAAATGCCCCGCCGCAAACATCACATCCACATTCCAGAAATCCTTCACACCCAGCATATCCGCAACGGCAAATCTGATACGGGGAACAAGATGATTGAGATTGCCGGAGCCGAAATCGGGGTACGCCTTGCCCGCAGACTTGAGCCACGGAATGACCGCGTCGGAATACGATGTGTTTATCACGACAGCGTTCGTGTCCGCCCTGTCACAAGCCTCCATAACATTCTTTGTGAACCGTATTGCAAGAGGCGTCCAGATGCCGTAGGCTCTGACATTTGCCCAGCTGATACTGCCGTATTTGAGTCCGGGATATGCACGGCTCGAATTAACAATAAAATCAGGCTCATACTTGGATATTGCTCTTTCGATCGCGGATATATCCGTAAGATCAACATCCGCTTCGATTTCTATATGCGTTTTGTTCAGACCGCGGATAAGAGCGGCAACACGTACAATGTTGACATTCTTTTCCATTTTTTCATAGTTTCTTCCGACGACAACTACTCTGACAGCCTCGTCATTACTGCTTACGAGATAATCAAGCAGGTATGTGCCTACGCTTCCCAGACCAATTATCATCACCGTGAATCTGCCTTCTTTTATATGCTTTTCAACAGCTTCAAATCTGTTCTGCAAAGTTTTCATTTTTCTTCTTCCTCCCAATATGAAAGTATTTTCCGATAGTCCTCTCTCGTGTTACAGTTTGTCCAGCGTGAAAGACCTATCAGTTCAAAATCCCCGCTTTTAAGCGAATCAATATAGTTCTGAACTATCTTTAAATTTGTGCCGTCCTTTTCTTCTTTGAAAAACTTATCATTTGCCGCTTTCAGCATATCTGCATTTGTAAACTTCCACATCTGACCCGAATTCAGTATCAAAGAAAAAGCCTCATCGATTTTCAGAGTTCCGTGACTGCTGTTAAAGGCGTATCTGAATTCATTCTGCTCATTTCTGTACAGCACAACTGCCTTGTTGGCATAAATAGGTTCATAGGAATAGGTCAGAACATTTTGTTCCGAGCCTATGACTTTTTCAAAAGATCCGGCATCTATATCAAGGTCACCCTCAACGAACAGTATCTCATCCGGCGCGTATTTCAATGCTTCTTTTATTCCGAGATAAAGGCTGTAACCGGAGCCCAGATCGGCATAGTGCTCATTTTCGATCATGCTGACATCGGGAAATTCTTCCGACAGCTCATTGCCATAAAACGAGCACAAGTCATCATATTTATATCCGCCCACAAGAACGATCCGATCGGCGTAGGAACACTTCTTCATAAGATGATACAGAAGCGTATCCTCCCTGCCGCCCTCGGTGTAAAGACATTTCAGGACTTTTTTGTCTTCATTGATGTCGCGATTAAATCTGCTCGACACACCTGCCACGGTTATTATAGATATTTTCATGACCTTTTCCCTGCCAGATAGTTTTTAATACACTCATCAAGACCTTTGGCGAGATCAACCTGTGGCTTCCAGCAGGTCCGTGTCCTTATCTTCTCCGTGGACAGCAATCTGCGTTCGGGATCCGACGCTCTGTACCCGCTGAATTCTATAACCGGATCATCTATACCCATTTTCTTTGCGCACAGCTTTGCAAGATCAATTATAGATATCTCTTCATCCGTCGCAACATTGTACACCGTACCGTCAAGGGCGGAATCGGTATTCGCGAGCGCAAGCACAGCGCTGCAGCTGTCATAGTTGTTCAGGAATGTTCTCTTGTTCTTCCTGCTGTTCTCAAGAAGAATGACCTTGCCGTTATCGCGGAAGCTGTTGATAATAAACGGAATGATATGCTTCGGGTATCTCTCATCCTTGCTGTACACGTTTGCAAAGCGGATACTGCAGCCCTTTATTTTTCCTTCGTCCACCGCGTCTTTCATAAAGAATTCCGTAAGCAGCTTCCCTGTTGCGTAGCTTGTTCTCTGGCTGTGCTCGGCAACCGACATTGTCAGATAATCGCTCTCTTTCACTCCCCCGTTCTCATTCCATGAATTCATGGAATATACCTCGGAAGTTGAGCAGTTTATAAATTTCTGCGCACCGACACGGATAGCCTGCTGAAGAAATTCATTCATACCTTCAACATTGGTTTCAAACGTCTCATATACATGATAAAAATGCTCGGTATGAACAACAGCAGCACAATTGATATATATTATCTCATCGTAATTGTCACTGATCGCTCTCACCCTGTTTTCAAAATCCAGCATCTGCTCCTTATTGTTCAGATCATACTCGAAGAACCCGAAACGCTCATCATTTATATGATCGGAAACGGTATCAACAGAAGAAGCATAAAAGTTATCGAAGCCGAGGATATGATCGGTGCTTCCTTCCGTTAAGATCTGTCTTACAAGCTCATTCCCGGTCATACCGGTCACACCGCTTATAGCGTAAAGATTACTCATTTTTTACTGCCTTTCTCTTTATACTCCGGTCAATAACCTTGACCTGTAAAAATCATCGACGCTGCCGTCATACAGAGACATTGCCGCTTCGATATCATATTCCACCGCCCTTAAATATACCGACATCGTCTTTGTGTCCAGCAAAGCATATTGAGCCGCCGGATTATGGTTCCGCGGCTGTCCGACAGAGCCGGGATTTATAAACATCACAGCGTGCTTATTCCTTCTCTCCGGATCATCGGCATCATAGAATTTTGTGAATACGTGGGAATAGTGAGAATGTCCGGAAAGAACAATATCATATTTACTGTAATCGCCTCTTACATTATCGGGAGAAACGGATTTCCAATAACAGTCCTCCAGTGAACCGTGAACGGCAAGCACCTTTTTTCCATCCAGCTCAAACTCATACATACCGTCATGTACCAAATCATTATTCAGATATCCGATAGTTTCTTCCGTCAATAAGGAAGCGGTATGCTTCGCACTTTCAACGCCTCTCTGAGAGGAAAACCGCCCGAAATCCGAAGTCAGTATCGCCCGTTCATGGTTTCCCCAGATATTGCAGATGATCCTGTCCTTCCACCCGGAACGGATATACTCAACTGCCTCATCAGACTGCATGCCATAGTCGATAAGATCACCCAGCAGAATAATGCCGCACGGGTCAAAAGCCCAAAGATCTTCCGCAACCTTTTCGAGCGCATACATATTTCCGTGTATATCGGAGATGATCGCGTACATTCTTCCCATAACCTTTACAACTCCTCGATCAGCGTTATTATCTGCTTTATAGGCATAAGCTCACTGTCGATCTCCTTCGCCCTGTGATGTCTGAGTATGCTCTTCGCGGCGTTTTCCATAGCCGGAAATGCTGCCCTTAACAGCTGATTGGCGTATATACATATATTCACGCCGTGCCCGGCAAGCTCTTCCTCCGTGACCGAATTGAAGCTGCTCGGAACAACGACAAGTGGTGTGGTCTTATCCTTTTCTCTGAACCTGTCGCAGAATTCCAGCACCTCGTCGGGTTCCTTCCTGCGGCTGTGTATCATTATCCCGTCGGCTCCGGCTCCGACAAATGCAAACGCGCGTTCAAGGGCATCTTCCATTCCGCGTTCGAGTATCAGGCTCTCTATTCTCGCGATGATCATAAAATCATCGGAAAGCTGCGCTCTTTTTCCCGCGGCGATCTTTGCGCTGAATTCCTCGATCCCAGCCTGTGTCTGCTCCACTTCCGTGCCGAAAAGGCTGTTCTTTTTCAATCCGGTCTTGTCCTCGATTATGACCGCGCTCACGCCCATGCGTTCAAGCGAACGGACGGTATAAACGAAATGCTCTGTCAGTCCGCCTGTATCACCGTCAAAAATTATAGGCTTGGTGGTGACCTCCATAACATCCTCTATCGTTCTGAATCGCGAGGTCATATCCACAAGCTCGATATCCGGCTTTCCCTTTTCCGTGCTGTCACACAGAGAGCTTATCCACATAGCGTCAAACTGATCTATCGCCTCTCCGTCAACGACTATCGTTTTTTCCGCGATAAGTCCCGTAAGCCCGCTGTGGACCTCTATCGTCTTTACGATCGGGACCATATTCAGCAGCTTGCGCAGTCTCCCGCGTCTGAATTCCGGCATAGCCAGCTTCTCGATCATCTGACGGTCTTTGCGCTGTATTTTCTCATTGAATGTATAAGGTATCTCGACAAGCTCACCGCCGTATTTTTCCGTCAGCTTCAGGATATTTTTATGTATTGCCCGCATCGGCTCGTCCGTCCAGTTGCTGCCGTGAACGATATAATCCGGACGGAGCGTTTCAAACACCTTGTCATACATTATATCTTCCTGAACAACGACTCTTGAAACTCCGTGAATGTTCTTCACAAGCGCTATCCGCTCCTCCAGACTGACGGACGGGAACCTGTTATATCTGATGCTCGCGGCATCTGCCAGAACACCTACCGTGACTTCACCGAGCTTTAAGGATTCGTTGATTATATTCAGATGTCCTTCATGTATCACATCTGTGCAAAAACATGTATAAACCGTCTTCATGAATTACCTCCACTATACCGGAAACACCGGCTGCTTCAGATCACAGTCTGCAAAGCCTAATACAGAGATATTATATCATAATAAGGAGTTAAAGTCAACATATCGGACAGCAGCATATCCGATCGGGCCGGTCAGTCATTGAAATACCCGTCTATCCGCGTCTTTGCATCGGAGATCAGCCGCCCCGTATCCGCGCCGTATATATCAAGCCCCTCCGCCTTGAAGCAGACAGTCTCCGCGATACCGTAAAAGCTCTCCGCAAGCGCCCTGACATATCCGTATCCGTACTTGTCATTATAGATCCTTCCGCCGGCTGTTGTGACATAGAACAGCTTTTTCGCCTTGCAGAGCCCCACGGGTCTGCCGTCATCGGAGTATGTGAATGTCAGCCCGGTCACGTTTATCTGCTCAAAATACTGTTTCAGAGCCGAGGGAAACGACAAGTCCCAGAACGGCGCGGCTACAACTATCACATCTGCCGCCGCGAACTGTTTTGCGGGCGCAAAGATATCGCCGGAGAAGTCACGGGTCATGCAAGCCCTGTCCCGCACGGATAGAAATGCCTCGTCAACAGCGGGAAACGGTGTTTCGCAGAGCCTGACCCTCGATATTTCACCGGACAGCTTATTTAACAGGTGCTCCGCGAGTATTGCTGTCCTCGAATTGCTGCGGACAGTCGCGTCAATATGCAGTATTTTCATTCGTTTTCTCCTTTTATAAATTATCCCGGAACAGCTGTGACAGGTCATCACCGCTGCACTCCCATTCTTACAATTAACAGTGTAGCACGCTTTTTACAATTTATCAAGTATATTTTTTGCTGTGTTTGACTTTTTAAGCAATATTTGGTATAATAGCTGATAAAGGTATTCGTTATTTAGGCGATTGTAAAAGTCGAAGCGTATCTCTCTCCGCCGGAGGCGGGGAGAGATACAAAAATAAAATTTTTAAGAAAAGCTCAGTTTTAAGAATTGTAAAAGACTTTTATTCAAGCCGGATTACAGGGTTTACGATCGGCTGATTCATTATTTGCACGGAGGAACAGCATGAAAAAGACAGCTTCGATCATCGCGGTGCTTGCTATAACGCTATCCGCGGTATCGTGTTCAAACGGAAACAATACATCGGTCTCGTCGGTATCCGAAACGGAAAAGCCTGCGGAATCATCATCGGTCTCGTTATCGGAAGCGCCGGCGGAGACCGAAGCACCCGGAAAAACGGAGATTACATTTGACGGTCCCAAGTATCTGACCTACGCTTCCATGACCCCCGAAGAGATCACAGCAGCACTGACGATCGAGCGGAAGGCCGCTCAGATGGTCATGCCCGCGATTTATAACGTCTCCGTGGACGATATGAAGATAAGCGACTACGGCAGTATCCTTTCCACAGTGGGATGTATAGACTCCGACGCGTGGGCGGTCACAGTTGACGGCTTCCAGCAGGCAGCAATAGATTCCGATTCGGGAATCCCCTACATCTACGGACAGGACGACGTTCACGGCGTAAACTACTGCAAGAATGCGGTTTACTTCCCGCACAATATCGGACAGGGCGCTGCCAACGACGAGGAGCTTGCATATCAGGTGGGACTTATCACGGCAGACGAGGCAAAGCTCTGCCATATGCTGTGGAACTACTCGCCCTGCGTGGCACAGTCCGTTGATCCGCGCTGGGGCAGAACTTACGAATCCTACGGTTCCGATCTCGATACGATCACAAGGCTCAGCACCGCCTACACAAAGGGACTTATAGACGGCGGGCTTGTTGCCTGCGCCAAGCACTTCTTTGCCGACGGCAACGTCGTTTACGGCACGGGCGAGCGTGACGATATATTTATGCTCATAGACCGCGGCGACGCACAGCTGAACGAAGACGAGACAAACGAGCTTCTTAATGTCTATCGGGCGCAGATCGACGTGGGCGTTCAGACGATCATGATAAGCCATTCGTCCCTCAACGGAGTGAAGATGCACGAAAACAAAGAGTATATCATGAAGCTGAAAAACGAAATGGGATTTAAAGGCTTTATCGCAAGCGACTGGGGCTCCGTACAGCATATCTCCGGCAATTCTTTCAGAGAACAGGTCATCACCAGCGTAAACGCGGGCATAGATATGCTAATGGAGACAGACAGATTTGACGAGGTAAAGCAGATCATAACCGACGCGGTGAGAAGCGGCGAAATATCCGAGGAACGGATAAACGATGCCGTTGCAAGAATAATAAAGGTCAAGAAGGACGCGGGTCTGTTTGACGATCCGCTGCTGAAAAACATCAATACCGAGCAGACGGAAACAGGCTCGCCCGAATACAGAAAAGTCGCGGAAAAGCTGGTTGAGGAGAGCCTTGTACTGCTAAAGAACGACAACGATGTTCTTCCGTTCAGGAAAGGCACAAAGGTATATATCACCGGTCCCGCGGCAGATAACGGTCAGGCGCAGTGCGGCGGCTGGACCATGAGCTGGAACGGCGCACCGTCAAAGGACGTTCCCGGCGCGACGACTGTTCTCGAAGCCTTCACAAGCTACGCCGACAGCTACGGCATTGAAATTATCACCGACGAGAACGAAGCCGGGAATGCCGATGTTGTCCTGCTGTGCGTGGGCGAGCAGTCCTATGCCGAGTGGAACGGCGACACGAAGGATATGGAGCTGTGCGGAGCGCTCGGTCTTTCCGGAAACAGAGATGCCATAAATGCCGCAAGGGCGCTCGGCAAGCCTACTGTCACCTGCATCATCGCGGGCAGACAGGTCATACTTGACGCAGCCGACTACGCCGGCTGGGACAGCGTGGTGATGTGCTATCTACCGGGCTCCGAGGGCAAGGGCGTGTCCGATGTGCTCTGCGGCTGTGCGGACTTCACGGGCAGACTGCCTTCCCCGTGGTACAGCTCATTGGATCAGATACGCACGGACGAGTGCTGGCTCGAAATGGGCTACGGACTTGACTACGGCGATGACTTCGTGCCTGAATCGGAAGCCGAGTATGTTCCCGATGACCCGACAGCAGCCGTGACCGATACCGCGGCAGAGGGTACTAACTACACTGCGGGACAGTACAAGGACGGCGTGTATGTAAACGAGTACGCAAGGTTAAAGCTGAATGTTCCCGGCAATCTGATGTACTTACCGTCGGATCCCGCCAAAAAGGAACAGACAGTGGCAGCGCTTACCGACGAAAAGGATATCGCCGTCGCAAAAGCAATGATAGATGATGCCTGCTTCGGTAATCGAAACGAAGTTATCGACATCTATTTCATAAACATCCGGCAGGCTTTGCCCGCCGTGTTCCCCGATAAGGAGAATGTTACCGAAGACGAAATACTTGACTATTACAAGAATTATGCAAAAAACAATGCCAAAAGTGTGGGGGCAACAGTCGATTTCAAGGACAGAGAAACGGTCACTGTCGGCGGCAATGAGTATCTGCGGGATATATCATATTATAACGGCACAGAGACCGCTTACGAGGCAATGTGTATAAGAAAGCTCGACGACGATCTGCTCTGTATGTTATTCTATTCTTCCAATGACCCCGAGAAGACCCCGGAATACTACATATCGCTGTTTGAGGAATTAAAGTGACCGTGATATACCGGTAGATCAATTGCCCAAAGCAATAAATCGACGCGAAAAGTGTTGACGCACGGGGCGTAATGTGCTATAATAGTTCCGGTAGTTTTGAAAATCTTTGTTTTCAGGAGGCAAATATGGCAGAACTCAGCAAATCGAACAACCATGTGTTCACACAGAACCCGATAGTCAGAAAGCTATCAAGGATCAATGATTACGGCGACACTAACGTCTGCACCTATAAGGGGATCCTTGCAAAGCTCGTATTCTTCGTTATTATAACCGCTCTGGGAGTCGGCGCGGCAGTCGTTATGAACATAACCGAAGGCTTCGGCGGAGAGCTCATCTTCGATCAGCCGATGTATGAGGACGGCGCAAATGTACAGATCTATTCAAATGAGATAATAGCGGTACTCATCGCGGCAGTTATCTCGGTCATTGCACCGCTGCTCGCCGTGTTCATCAGACCCACGATACCGGTAACAGGCTCGCTTTTCTGCGCGTCGATAGGATTCCTGCTCGCATGGGCGGCTACGACATTCGCGGACATCTACCTCGCTCCCGTTCTTCTCGCACTCGTTATAACACTCATTCTCGTGTTCACAATGGGATTTTTGTACGGAATGGGCATAATCACCGTAACACAGAAAATGAAGACCTTCATAATGACGGCAATGATAACCGTGTGCCTTTCCGGTCTGCTCGTGTTCATAGGCTCGCTTATACCGTTCACAAGAGATATCGTGGCACAGCTCGCGTCGAACCCGATACTCTCGATCGGCTGCAGCGCTGTTATGGTAATTGTGGGAACGCTGTTCCTGCTCGTTGATTTCGACACTATCCGCGAGTGTGTGGACAAGGGACTGCCCAGAAAGTATGAATGGTACGCGTCATTCGGTCTCGCATTCAGCGTTATCTGGCTGTACCTCAAGGTTCTTGAGCTTGTACTCAAGGTAATGGGTAAGAAAAAGTAAGGTTAAGAAGTAATATAACAAAGCTCCGGACCGTGAGAACACGGACGGAGCTTTTGTTATTTGCAGTTATTATTCATTGAGTCGAGCTGTATTAAAGGTAACTCCGGACAGCGAGGCAGAAAAATAACCCCGCCCCGGATGACCCGAGACGGGATTCGCCGCGGCGCGTTCGCCGCTGTGTGGAGTTAACACTTTAGATTTTTCTCCGGACAGCGAGGCAGAAAACCCGCCCCAAGCTGTACGCCCGAGACGGGATTCGCCGCGGCGCGTTCGCCGCTGGTGGAGGCGAGGGGAGTCGAACCCCTGTCCGAAAGCCGATCCGTCCGTCTTTCTACACGCTTAGTCGGTCTTTTTTATCTCCCGCGGGACTCTCCGATCGACAGGATAGCCCTTTGG
>JAFPUE010000042.1 GCA_017395555.1 Ruminiclostridium sp.
CCCTGTCCGAAAGCCGATCCGTCCGTCTTTCTACACGCTTAGTCGGTCTTTTTTATCTCCCGCGGGACTCTCCGATCGACAGGATAGCCCTTTGGCAGCTCTTTGAGATACGCGTCGGGTTACAGAGCGCTCACCCGAGGCGTTGGCTGCTGTGTCACGCCCAAACCGAAGCCGCAGCACTCATCGGCAGGACGAGCTGCACTCAGGCAGCTAATGCATATTCTTCAGAATCTGCGTTTAATTTTAAATTACCCATTATTAAAGAGTTTAGGCGAACTCTGCGTGCTTAACGAAGTTCATGACCCCCGTCGAAACCTTTACGCCCCCGAGGATAAAATATATTATACTATAAAAACCCGGATTTGTCAATCTCCGAAAGCGTTTTGACTGCAATTTATGCGCGGATATGTCACAAAATGACGATTTACAGCCGCGATTACTGTTGAATTTTCATAAACTTTTCATAAAAGTATTAACATACAGCCAAAAAAGTGCTATAATATTGCTATGTATATTCACCGCAGACCGATATGCGGTGTGCGGACTATTATTTCTGGAACAAAGGAACAATTATGGGCGGAAAAAAGATAAAATATGTTAAAATAAAAGACGAAGACTATATGCCCAAGTCACGAGACAGGATGAACAAGGACGAGCAGGCAGTCGAAAGCTACTACCATATCCACAAGATGTCGATATGGCAGAAGATACACGGTGTTCTCTCCTTCTTCGGCACTACCCTGCTGAGCATATTTCTTATACTTATCATCACGTTCTGCATCGTTGCCGCGGCTCTTACCGTGTATATCATGCAGTTTGCGGAGAGCAGCTTCGATGTTGACCTCACGAACGTCGAGCTTTCATATTCGAGCTTTATCTACGCGAAGGACTCAAAGAACGAGGATGTGCTGTTAAAGCAGATAAGCGGCGAGACAAGCCGTATATGGGTGGATATCGAGGATATCCCGCAGTATGTGCTCGACACCTTCGTCGCTGTCGAGGATCAGCGTTTCTTCGAGCACAACGGCGTTGACTGGAAGCGTACCCTCTCCGTTACCGTGAAGGCTGTGTTCAGCAGCGGTACCGACGGCGGTTCCACCATTACACAGCAGCTTGTGCGCGATATAACCAAGGACAACGAGACTACCATAGGACGTAAGCTCCGCGAGATATTCCGTGCTCTGTCGCTTGAAAACAAGTATACGAAGTATGATATACTCGAAAGCTATCTGAACCGTATCGGCTTCGGAGGCACGGCTTACGGCATAGGCTCCGCGGCATACCACTACTTCGGCAAGGAGGTAAAAGACCTCACTATCGCCGAAGCCGCTATCCTCGCGGGCGTCGTGCGTTCACCAACGAACTACAATCCCTACGCGAATTTGAGGCAGTCCAAGATCCGTCAGGAGTACGCGCTCAAATGCCTTTACGATCAGGGCTACATCACCACGAACGAATATGAGGACGCGCTGGCGGAGAAGGTAAAATTCCGCCGTCCCGTCAAGGGCTCGTATTACGGCTACACCGATATGCGCTACAACAGCTACTACGGCATAATCACCGAGGACAGCAAGAACGAGGGCGATCTGTATTATCAGAATGTTCCGTGGGAGGAAATACTCGGCGAGGACAGCTCTCTCGCATACCAGTGGAACGGCTCCTACACCGTTTCGCAGGACTGGTATCTTGACGCGGCGATAGATCAGATAGTCAACGATCTCGCGGCGAAGCTCGGCATATCCTACGACGAAGCGTGGGACGAGTTCAGGAGCGGCGGCTACACGGCGTATCTGAATGTGGACATGGATATGCAGAAGAAGCTCGGCGAGCTGTTTGAGAACCCGTACACCTGCTTAAAGGAATACAATGCTTCCCTGCCGGCGGACAGCAAAAATCTGATACAGGGCGCGTTCGTCATCATGGATTACAGGGGCGATGTGCTTGCCTGCGCAGGCGGTATCGGCGAGAAGCCGGGTGACAACTGCTTCAACCGCGCAACACAGGCGGTAAGCGCGATAGGTTCGACAATAAAGCCTATCGGCAACTACTCGCTCGCGATAGACAACAACCTCATAACCTACTCGACTATGCTTCAGGACCTCTCGGGAAAGATTCACGCGGAGCACGCAGGCGGCGGTTCGCACGCAGCGGAAAGCGGTTATGACGCATCCGATCAGACGGTGCGCTGGCCGCATAACTATCAGGAAGCGGGCTTCGGCTCGGGCGCTTACTGGCCGGCATGGTACGCGGTTCAGAAGTCTATGAACACGATCGCGGCGAGAGTTATGCAGAAGGTAGGACTTGTAAACTCGTACAATCACCTCGCTCACAATCTCGGCTTCCAGCACCTTGACAGCGTAAACGATGTGGCTTACGCTCCGCTCGCAACGGGAGCTCTCACCAACGGCGCGACGCTCACCGAGCTTACCGCGGCGTATCAGGTAATGGGCAACGGCGGTATGTACTACAAGCCGTCCTACTATTCGAGAGTTTATGACAACAAGGGCGTTGTCGTTCTTGAGCAGGACACCCTCGGCAAGCGCGCGATCTCCGAGGATTCCGCGTGGATAACCAACCGGATGATGCTCAAGGTCGTTCAGGACGAATACGGAACAGGTAAGAACGCCAAGCTCGGCAATGTCGAGGTAGTCGGCAAGACGGGTACCGCGAACGATATGTCGAACCTGCTGTTTGCGGGACTTACGCCGGAATATGTGGCTTGCTACCGTATAGCATACGACGACAACCACGAGATCGGCAAGAACGACGGCTGGCGCACAATGGCGCTCGTATGGCATGATGTCATGGTGAACTTCGTAGATACAGAGACAGTCCAGAACTTCACCCCCGATCCTTCCACACTTGAACTCAGATACTGCACCGACACCGGACTTCTCGCGACATCGAAATGTCCGAGCACGATGATCGGATATTACAGAAAGAGCAATATCCCCGCAAGCTGTGATTCCCGCCACGACGGCCTCTACTGGTCCGAGCACGGAGATACCACTATCCCGCTCTACGAGTAAGCGAGGAACACATACCGGACAGTCTGTCAAAAAGGAACTTTTTGACAGACTTGTCCTGCGCGGACGGCGCCAGCCCCCTTTAAAAAAGGGGGCTGGACACCCTAAATAAATCCCGTAACACGGAGACTCGACAGTCTGCGAAAAAAACATAATTCTGTATAATTTGACAGTACAGCACCGGGCTTGTAAAAAGCTCGGTGTTTTTGTTTCGTCAAAGTATTAAAAACAGTGCATTTTTGTTGAAATTGCAGTATTGAAATAATATGTGAAAAATGATATAATTATAAAGTTATTATAGGGATATTATTGCCTTTTGGCAAATCATAATTTACTCACACCAATACCGGATCCCGACACTATTCAGATAACATTACGGACTGCACAAATTATCAATTATCAATTGTCAATTATCAATTAAAAAGGTGGTGGTATCGTTTGTCAAAGAAGCGCAGCTCGAAAAACAGAAAAAACAGCGCAGCGAAGCAGAATACAGCGCAAAAACAGAACGCGGCACAGGTACAGAACGGTATCACACCGGAGAAAGCCGAGGAGCAAAAGCCCGACGCCGTGATCGACGCGGCAAAGATCAAAGCGGGCGAGGAAAAGGAGCAGAAGAGAACCGAAGCAGCCGAAAAGCGCGCAAAAATGAAGGTGCGGATAAATACGGAGCTCCACAGCACCGCGATGTACCTCTCCCGCTTCGGACAGTATATCATACTGATGTTCGCAAGCCTCGCAGTCAATGTCGGCACGGGTATCGCAAAGCTCGCAGGACGTTTATGGGAGCGCTCCGGCAATCTTGTCGCCTTCCTCGTCAAAAAGCTCGGATATCTGCGGCTGCTCATAATGTCGCCGTTCGTTAAGGTGATACACGCATTCAAGCGCGCGATAAACGATATCAAAAAGGCAAAGGGAAATTCCGCGGCAGTAAAGACCGCGTTCACGCATATCGGAGAGTTCATTTTCGGCAATACCGGCGTAGCCGTGACTATATTCAACATTGTCGCTCCGATAATCAGCATCGTGTTCCTGTTCAATATAGTCTCCTACGCGTCAAATCTCAAATACTGCGTTAAGCTCACGGTAAATGACAAGTTCCTCGGCTATGTCGAGAACGAGCAGGTCTATTTCGACGCGGACGAGATACTCAAACAGCGTATCAACTACCTCGGAAGCGACGAGAGCATACGCCTCGTGCCGACATTCTCGATAGAGGTCATGAACGAGGGAGAAATGCTCGACAAGTACCGTGTGGCGGATATGATACTCGAATACTCGGATATCAGCGTTGAGTACGCCTACGGTTTCTACTTCAACGGAGTGTTCCAGGGTGCTATCCCGGACAACACGCCCGTGAACGACGCTCTCAACGAAATTCTGGACAGATACAGGAAGAAATACCCCGACGCGGATATCGAGTTCAGGGACAACATAGACTGCAACACCGCCGGTCTTTACCTCTCCGGAAGTATCATAGATACGGACTGGCTCGTGTCACAGCTCACAGGCATCAAAGCCAACGCGGGATACTACATAGTTGACGGCAGCGATACCTTCGAGATTATCTGCGGAAAGACAAGTCTCACCGCAAAGCAGATAAAGCTGATGAACCCCAATCTAGATACCGATAATCTGCACGAGGGTATGCGCATAAAGATAAGGGAGGAAGTCCCGTTCCTCTCCGTGAACGTGTCCGTTGTCGAGGAGTACGACTCCGAGGTACCGTTCACTACGGAATACCACAACGACGATACGCTGTACAGCGGCGTTACGAGAGTTACGCAGGAGGGCGCAAACGGTGTGAACCACATCACCGCGAACGTGACCTATGTGAACAACGTCGAGACAAACCGCCGCGTTACGTCCATGAGAGTAATATCCAACCCCGTTACCGAAAAGATCGCTCTCGGCACGAAGATACCGCCGGAGCAGTATTCTGCCGATGATGCGGGATACGGAAAGTTTATCTGGCCGATGGAAGTCGGCAAGAGCCACATAAGCGAATATACCGAGTGGGACGGCGGTTATCCCGGACATCTCGGAATTGATATCGTGGCATATTACGGCGCGCCGATATTCGCCGGCGCAAGCGGTACGGTAATACACGCGGGAAGCAACTACGGCTACGGAAACTGCGTTATCATTGACCACGGAAACGGTCTCCAGACACTCTACGGACACTGCAGCGAGGTGCTTGTCAGCGTCGGCGACGAAGTTATTCAGGGTCAGATGATAGCCAAGGAAGGCGCGTCCGGAATAGTCGCGGGACCGCATATGCACTTTGAGGTGCGCAGAGGTGCGGAAAAGCTCAACCCCGTGGATTATCTCGAAACGCTCTACTGATAAAAGGAAGGTGACGATCGTGTCCAGGCAAGGCTCGGAATTTTACAACAACTTCACTAAGGATATCTTCAACACGATAAAGGGCATAAGCGACGACGAGCGCGGCGACTATATCATCCAGACCTACGAGAACCTGTACAACAGGCTCAGCGAGGAGGACAAGGACAGTCAGCCCCAAACACCCGCCGTCGATCTTGCGAAGCTGCGCGAGGACCTCAGTCATGTGCGCGGCATCGGCGGTCAGCGCCTTGACGAGATCATGGCTGTCATAGAGCGCCATCTCTTCCCCGCCCCGGATAATACCGAAAACAAAAGCGAGGAAAACGAAAGGAACAAGTAATGGAAAAGATGAAGAAATTTGTTGAAAGCAGTGCCTTTCAGAACACGATACTCATTGTGATCGTAATTAACTCGATCGTGCTCGGATTGCAGACATCAGCAACCGTAAATGCGTCGATCGGCGGGATACTTACGATAATTGATACCGTGTGTCTCGGCATTTTCATCATCGAAATGGTGCTGAAAATGATAGCGTACAAATTCGTCGGTTATTTCAAAAGCGCATGGAACTGGTTCGACTTTATCATCATCGTTACATCCGTTCTGTCCGGTCTTGCAGTCCTCTCGTCCATAAGAATACTCCGCGTTTTCAGAGTTTTCCGTTCCCTCAAGGGTCTGCGCGGCTTCAAGATGATAAGCTCGCTCAAGCCTCTGCAGGTCATAATCTCAGCTATCGGAAAGTCTATCCCCGGTATCTCGTGGACAGCTCTGCTGCTCATGATAATCTACTACATATTCTCGATAATCGGTGTAACGCAGTTCGGTCAGGCGTTCCCGGAATGGTTCGGCGATATTCCGAAGGCTATGTACACGCTTTTCCAGGTAATGACGCTCGAAAGCTGGTCTATGGGCATCGCCCGTCCGGTAATGGAGCAGTTTGACTTCGCATGGGCGTACTTCGTACCGTTTGTGCTCATTTCCTCGTTCGTTATGATGAACGTTGTTGTCGGCATCGTCGTAAACGCTATCAGCGAGGTTGCGGAGTACAACAAGAAGGAAGAGCATGAGGAAAACGGCACCTCCGATATCAAGGCGGAGATAGACGCAGTAAAGGAGCACCTTGCAAAGCTTGAGGATATGCTCGCAAAGCAGAAAAAGTAACATCGTACAAACCGGCTTTATGCTGTTTTGATATTATTTACGAAAGGAAATATTATGAAGAAGAAATTGCTATCCGTATTTGCCGCGGCAGCTGTACTTCTCGCATCGAGCTGCTCGGGCAATACACCCGCACAGACAACGTCACAGGCCCCTGCACAGACGGACGCACCCGCACAGACAGAGGCACAGTCCCAGTCCGAGACTGAAAAGAAAGCTCCGGAAACAGAACCCGCTGAGTCCGAAAGTGAAGATGAAGAGGATATTGAAGATATCGCAAACCATCTTGCAAAGTCGGATACCGGTATCTCCATGACAGTCAGCGGTAAGAGCGGCAAAATGAGCATATCCCGTGCTGCCAAAAAGTCTACCCCTATGGGAGACGATGACACATGGACGGTATTCATTTACCTCTGCGGTACCGATCTCGAAAGCGACGGTCAGGGCTCTGCGACCGGCGACATAATGCAGATCCTTGAAGCGGAATCGAGCGACAAAGTAAAGTACGTCGTTCAGACCGGCGGTACGCAGGAATGGATGAATGAGGCTTTCAGCGCCGACGCATGCGAAAGATACATCATAACCGACGGGGATATGTACCTTGCCGATTCCGTTCCGCTCTCCAACATGGGCGACCCCGACACACTCGCAGACTTCCTTGACTGGGGCGTTAAAACCGCACCTTCTGCGAAAATGGGCGTTGTTTTCTGGGATCACGGCGGCGGAAGCATCTCAGGTGCCTGCTTCGACGAGCTTAACGGAGACGATTCTCTCTCGCTCTCGGATATAAACACCGCTTTCTCAAAAGTATACGGAAACATGACCGACAAGTTCGAGTTCATCGGCTTTGACTGCTGCCTTATGGGCACGGCAGAAACAGCAAATATCGCGGGTACATACGCAAGATATTTCTACGGCTCGCAGGAGCTGGAGCCCGGCACCGGCTGGGATTACACCGCTATCGGCAATTTCCTTGCTGAAAATCCGGGTGCGGACGGCGCAGAACTCGGAAAGGTAGTTGCAGACAGCTTCTATGATGAATGTGCAAAGGGTTCGGCTGAAAGCAGCTGCACATTTACAATAATCGACCTCGACCTGTTCGACGAATTCATGGTCGCATTCAACGACTACGCGAAAGCTCTGTACGAAGCAGCTGATTCCGAGCTTGCAGGTATCGTAAGAGGTGCGCAGAACGCGGATAACTTCGGCGGCAACAACAAGTCCGAGGGTTACACCAACATGGTCGATATCGGCGGCATAATCAGCAACTGCGCAGACTACGCCGACGGCACGGAAGTACTCAACGCGCTCAACAACTGCATTTCCTACAACAAGAACGGCAGTGATCACAAGAACGCTTCCGGACTTTCCATTTACTACCCGCTCATGGTAGAGGGTTCCAAGGAAATGAACATCTTCTCCGGTGTCTGCATAAGCCCCTACTACCTCTCCCTCACGGATATGATCTCCAAGGGCTACTCCGACAACGGCTACAGCAACTCGGTATTCTTCACCGAAGACGGCGACTGGTACAGTGACAACTGCGACAGCGATTATTTCGACTCCTCCTCTTATTTTGACGACGGATACGGCGATAACAGCCAGACCAGCAACCTCATAAACTTCGCTGTTGAGCCCTATCTCGACGAGGACGGCTCTTACGCGTTCGCACTTGACACCAACTGTCTCGACTATACGGCAAGCGTTACCGCTTGCATCTATATGGATGCAGGAAACGGCTCTTATGTAGAGCTCGGCGAGACCGACGACATCATCGCAGACTGGGAAAAAGGCGTATTTATCGACAACTTTGACGGCTACTGGCTGTCGCTCCCGGACAATTCCCTTCTCGCTACCTATATCGTTGACACAACAGACGATTACACGGTATTTACTTCCCCGGTACTGCTCAACGGCAAGCGTACAAACCTCCGTATCAGACAGTATCTTGACTACACGCTCTATATTGAAGGCGCATGGGATGGTATAGACGAAAACGGCTTCGCTTCAAGAGAGATCAAGGAGCTTAAAGCCGGAGACGAGATTTGCCCGATTTACTATCTCGATGACGGAACTCCCTTTGATATGGATCCCTACACATGGCAGGCCGGCGATGAAATCATGTACGGTTACCTCTACCCTGCCGACTATTACTACTGCTTTATCATCTACGATGTTTACGGTTCTTCCGTTTCTACCGAATTTGCCGTATTCTCGATAGACGATGATGGTAAAATAACATTCAAGTATTAATTTTATGGAGGACAAAACAATGTCAGACGAAACCAAAGAGATCATCGAAGAGACCGCAAAGGAAGAGCCCAAGAAGAAAAAGCTGCTGAGCGAGAACACCGTAGAAGTGCTCGTTGCCGTATTCCTCGGCATAACCGCACTGCTTACCGCATGGGCAACATGGATAGGCTCGCTTCACGGCGGTAACCAGTCCACAAACTACACCACAAGTAACAACCTTGCTTCCGAAGGAAACTCGGAGTACAACGCGGGTATGCAGCTCTACCTTTCCGATCTTATGGCATGGAACACAATGATGGAATACTCGTTCGATCAGATACTCGCTAACGCGGAAGGAAACGAAATTGAGGCGGATCTCATCGGTCAGAAGCTGTCAACCTATGCCGAACAGAACTGCAGCTCCATTCTTCTCAACGCTATCAATAATATGGACGAGGATATGTCTTCTCCTTATGAAGTTGAGGGCGTTATCAGCGAATACTTCGTTACTGCGAACGAGCTTCTTGAGGAATCGAGACAGTACCTTGAACAGGGCAAGATCGACAACGCGCACGGCGATGCTTACAACCTCGTAAACGTCATCTACTCCGTTGTACTGTTCATGCTCGGTATCGTGGGCGTATTCAAGAGAATACCTAACCGCACGGTAGTTCTTATCATCGCCGTTATCGGTCTTGTGATAGCAACAGTTTATATGCTGACTATCCCGATGCCGACAGGCTTTGATATCATGAGCTTCTTCTCCGGTCAGTAAGATACAAGATCAGAAATCGCAGCGCCTTTCCCTGAATGTCGGGAAGGGCGTTGTTTTATTTTTTCAAAAAATTTTTCAAAAAGTTATTGACAAATTCAAATCAATTTGGTATAATTCATTTGTAAGCAAATTAATAAAGCGCAAATATTTGGATATAATAATATTGCGGCTTTATTAGAAAAAGATTTAGGCTATACCGCACAAATAGCGTGCGGAGATTGCGCAGTCAGATTTTTCGTCAGATTGGCTAAATTTGACGCAGGCTTGCTGGCGCAAGTCAAGGAAAATTTGGTCAAGATGACGGAATAATATGCAAGCAAGAGCATGATGCTCTTACAGTCGCTGCCAAACTGCCGCACGATGCGGCAACAAAAGCAGCGACGAAAAGATAGCGTGCGTCTATTTGTGCGATATTGCCTTTTGGCTATTCAAGGAGGTAACTGATATGTCGGTTTATGATTTCACCGTAAAAACAAGAAAAGGCGGAGAGCTCGATCTGCAGACACTCAAAGGAAAGGTATTCCTCGTAGTGAACACCGCTACAGGCTGCGGCTTCACACCCCAGTATGAGGGTATCGAGAAGCTGTACGAGAAGTACCGCGACAACGGCTTTGAAGTGCTGGACTTCCCCTGCAACCAGTTCGGTAAGCAGGCTCCCGGAAGCGATGAGGAGATACACGAGTTCTGCACCGCAAGATATCAGACACAGTTCGAGCAGATGTCAAAGATAGATGTCAACGGCGAGAATGAGCTGCCGCTTTACACGTATCTCAAAGAGAAGATGCCCGACGAGGAAATCGTAGGTCTCAAAAACAAGGCGGCAATGAATATGATAAAGCCGCTCAGCACAACCTGCAAGAAGCCCGGCGACATCAAGTGGAATTTCACGAAATTCCTCGTTGACAGGAACGGAAACGTAGTTAAGCGCTATGACCCGACATTCAAGCCGGAGGATATGGACGCCGATATAGCGGCTCTGATGTGATATGAAAGAGACGCCTGAAACGCTGCGCCTGAAAGATCAGCTCTGCTTTCCGATCTACCTCTGCGCGAAGGAGATAACGCGGAAATACAACGAGCTGCTCGACGGATTTAATCTGACATACACGCAGTATATCGTGATGATGTTCTTCTGGGAGAAGAAAACGTCCAATGTCAAGGAGCTGGGCGAGACGCTCATGCTTGACCCAAGCACCCTTACCCCGATACTCAAAAAGCTCGAAGCAAAGGGCTATGTCCGCAGGAGCAGATCCTCCGCAGACGAGAGAAACCTGTCTATAACGCTGACGGACGAGGGTACGGAGCTGGAGGAGAAGCTGATCGCGGTACACGATAAGATGTGCTGCTGCATAGGTCTTGACGGCGAGGACGGCAGAGAGCTCTGCACGCTTATCTGCCGTGTACTCGGAAACATTAAAACCACACAGGAGGAATAAAAAATGAAGGTTATCGAAGTTACAAACGAAACATTTGAAAATGAGGTATTAAAGAGCGACAAGCCGGTGCTTGTTGATTTCAATGCTGACTGGTGCGGTCCCTGCCAGATGCTCAAGCCCACCATAGAGCAGCTTGCCGAAGAGCGTGACGACATCAGGTTCGTGTCCGTGAACATCGACGACAACGACGATCTCGCCTACAACTACAATGTTTCTTCTATCCCCTGCCTCGTTGTGTTCAGGGACGGTGCGGAGCAGAAGCGCAGCGTGGGTCTCAAACCCAAGTCCGAGATACTGAAGATGTTCTGAGAGGTGCCGGGATGTATGACATTATAGTTATCGGAGCGGGTCCTGCGGGACTTACCGCCGCGATCTACGCACGCCGCGCGTCAAAGACGGTGCTTGTCCTCGAAGCCCTCAGCTACGGCGGACAGATAATCAACACACCGGATATCGAGAACTACCCTGCCGCAATGCACATTTCCGGCTTTGATTTTGCGACAAAGGTCTATGAGCAGGCGCAGGAGCTCGGTGCGGAATTTGTTTTCGAGAAGGCAGTCGGCATAAAGGACAACGGCAGCACAAAGGAAGTCATCACCGATGACAACACATACAGCTGCAAGGCGGTGATAATCGCCACGGGTTCGGAAAACCGCAAGCTCGGTATCGAGAACGAGGACGTGCTTGTCGGCAGAGGTGTGTCCTACTGCGCAACCTGCGACGGTGCATTCTACCGCGGAAAGACGGTTGCAGTCGCGGGCGGCGGCAACACGGCGCTCGAAGATGCGCTGTATCTGTCCGATCTCGCGGAGACGGTTTATCTTATCCACAGGCGCGACGCGTTCCGCGGCGACGAAGCTACCGTAAATGCCCTCAAAGAGCGCACAAACGTGAAATTCATCTACAACAGCAACGTCACAAAGCTGATCGCGGACAAGCGTCTCACCGCGATCGAAGTCACGGACAAGAACACCGGAGCGGTGACTGTTCTCGAAATAAACGGTCTGTTCGTTGCGATAGGCCGTATTCCCGAAAACCAGAACTTTGCGCAGCTCATAAAGCTCGACGGCTCGGGCTATGTTGAAGCGGGCGAGGACTGCGTGACCAATGTTCCCGGCATTTACGCCGCGGGCGACAACCGCACAAAGAGCGTCCGGCAGCTCGTTACTGCCGCCGCTGACGGAGCCGTTGCGGCAACGGAAGCCGTGAGATTTTGTCAGGAGACGTAAAGCAATCCCGATTCGGTTTCAGACGAATATAGCACGAACCCGGTATGGAGACTTCCATACCGGGGCTTTGGTTTTGATGAAAACACAAAACAATGTTCGAGACCTGCTAAAACCAACATTTACAATTTCAGACAACAAAGCTCCGGCTCCGCCGCGAATCGGCGGGTCAAAAGTTTTGTTGGCAGACAGAGTAAATGCCGTTGCCGCGCCGCTGCGTGGCAACCCATTGACATCACTATTGCTGTATGCTATAATATTTGCAAAGATTTTCAAAGGAGTATAGTAATGAGCATTGAATACAGAACAACACACGACTTTTCAAGAGACGAGCTCGAAGCATTGTTCCTTTCCGTGGAATGGTCTTCCGGACATTTCCCGGATAAGCTTGTGATCGCTATGAAGAATTACAGCACCGTTTATTCCGCATGGGATAACGGCAGACTTATCGGAATGATATGCGCTATGGACGACGGTATCATGACCGCTTATGTCCATTACCTGCTCGTTGCCCAGGAGTATCAGGGACAGGGTATCGGTAAAGCACTCGTGGAAAAGGTGAAGGAGCATTACAAAGACTATCTGCGTATCGCTCTGCCGAAAATTCGCCGAGTATTTCCGCGCGGTTGTTACGCACTCTGCAAATGACCGTGAGCTTTTCTTCGTTCAACGTGTCGTTGGTGACATACAGAACCGGGTGCTCCGGATCGCTGTCATCACAGCTTAAAAGTATCGGCGCGTAGAAGCGTTTTGCCGCGTAATGCAGGGCTTTCCAGCGCCCGTAATAATCAATGCCTGACCACGAAATTACCGGGTTCGTGTCGTTTACCTGCCAGTACGCCGAGCCCATGCAGCGCCCGCGTGCGCGTCTCATGTGCTCGACATTCGAGCGTATGCAGTCCGCCTGAACGAGCTGTGTGCAGTATATCAGCCGCTCGAAATCGTATGGGTAATTGCACATCTGCGCGAGGTAGAACATCAGCTTTTCGTTGCCGAGAACGCATTTCTGATGCGCCTGCATGACGTTCCCGCAAAGATCGGGGTCTTCCCTGCTCTCGCCGGCGAACGCCCTCACGGTCTTGATATCGGGTATGCTCTCGAAGCCGTACTCCGAGCAGAAGCGGTAGTAATACCTGCGGAAATCCTCGATAGGCTTGAAATTATGCCATACGTCCCAGTAGTGCATATCGCCCGCCGCGTTGGAACACGGGTCCTTGAAGCCGCCGCCCGATGACGGTGACGACGGGTGATAGAATTTTGCGCGGACGGGGTCATATTCAGTCAGCGGAAAGCGTGTCGATACCGTGAAATACAAGATACTGCATATCCGAGGAAAGCAGCTCGGGGCTTGCGTCAAACTCCCGCGTAAATGTCACGTCACAGCGGCAAAGGTCTGTCGAAATGTATTCATTTTCGCGGTAGTACGGGTCCGGTATCGCTTCTGCGTCAAGCAGGACTTTATACAAAGAGCACGGAACATTGCAGGGATATGTGCTGTCCCTGTACGTCATTATCCATTTATCGTTCAGATCAATATTCATAGTATTCCTCAGTTTTTCGGCAGTATCTACAAACTTCTTAAATAAATTCTATCTTTGCTTCATTCAGCTTTTTATGCGCTGCGGACACCTTTTTCTCCGGGAATACCGTCGCCGTACCGCTGCGGACGATCTTCGCGGTAATTCCCCTTTTTGCCGCACCCAACGCAGTCGAGGTCACACAGCCGCATTCGTCGAGCCCGCAGAGATGTACCTCGTCATACGCCTTTTCCCGTACCAGCTGCAGCAGGTCTTTATTGGTGAATGCGTCCCCGAACAGCTTATCGAAGCAGTGATCGGAAACTATATCCACTCCGCCGTAAAGTTCCGCGCCCTCCGTACCAGCAATGGAATAGCCGAACAGGAGCCGGTTCGTCGGCAGATTCTGTATGAGATGCCGTATATATATCACATCGGCGCCTTCGCTGTCATACTTGTGGATAAGTGCGTTCACGTCTGCGGTAAGTCGCTTCGTATCATACGAAAACGTGGGTTTTCTCTTCTCCCATAGGTAATCATTCTGCATATCGATCACAATAAGCGCTTTTTTATCGGACATATTAAACCTCCATATTATCTGACACACAGAGACGCAGAGCATTCCGCCCTGCGTCTTTGCTGTTATTTGACTTTTATGCTTGCCCTGTCGCTCTTAACGAGCTTTGTCCACCCGTCGTTCACCAACGCGCTTACCGCGTAGGTGTAGGTTTTGCCGGACTTGACATTGAAGCGTACTGCGTTCTTTGTTGTCTCGGCAACGAGCTTTAATTTGCCGTTCACGAGCTTGTAAACTCTGTACTTCTCCGCACCCGTGACCTTCTTCCAGCTCGCGGTCACCTTGCCGTCCTTCGCCGTCAGCTTGACAACGGGCTTGTAGTAGCAGTTGAACGAGATCTTGTAGCCCGTAGGAGCGTCAATGATATCTCCGCCCTGCTTTACCTTAAGCGTGAACTTGTAGGTGAAGTTGTTCTTCGCGTTCTTTATCAAGACCTTGGTCTTGGAAGTCTCTGTGATCTTTACCTGCTTGCCGTCCTTCTCGTAATAGAGAACATACTTCGATACCGCGGATATCTTGTTCCAACCGACTGTGATGCTGTTGTCATCGTTGAGCTGCGCCCACATCTTCACGTTTGTTTCGCTGCTGCCGCTTACATCGGAAGACGAGCTGCTGCCCGAGGAAGTGCTGCCGGAACCGCTCGACGGTGTCGGCTTTACGCGCGGTTCGTAATCGAGTGTTACCCACTTCGCCGTCACGGTTATCACACCGTCCTGCATCATATTTGCCGCTATTACCGGCTTATTTCCGGGGTAGTATATGCCGTCATCGCCGCTTATCTCCCAATGATCGAACATCTTGTCCGCGGGCGGCTCAAAACCGCAGCCGGGCAGTTCATAAACTTCTCCGACAACAGCAGTACTGTCTGCCATATTTCCCGTGCCGCCGTTCTTGTCGAATATGACGATCGGCTTTACTATGAGTTGCGCCGCGTCGCCGTCATTAACGATCTGATATGCGTCGTTGTCGCTCGTGAAGTAATCCGCGCTGCCCTTGCAGTCGGAGGTTATCGTCACGGGAGCAGTCGCCGTGGGTAGCGTTTCGGTGGAAATGCCTATCTCCGAGCCTGCCGCAGGTGTGCTGTTTACGGTTAATGCAGCACCGTCTTTCAAATAAACGTTACAGGTCTTTTCTTCCGTCCCGTTGCCGCTTATTGTTATCTTTGAACCGTTTTCAATAATTAATGTTCCGGCGTTATAAACACCGCCGCCGTCGGTTGCCTTATTTCCGCTTATCGTGCCTCCGGAGATTGTTAATGTGCCGCTATAGTTTAAAACGCCGCCGCAGTAATTGCCGGTCGCCCAACCGCCGGTTATCTTGCCGCCGATACCGGAATCGGTTATAGTAAGATTACCATTGTTACGTATGACATAACCGTTGTTTGTCGCCTCTGACAGATTTCTGTCTATGGTATGCCCGTTAAGGTCGATAGTTATGGTCTTGCCCTCGGGGATATTTATATAATCTTCGCCGGAAGCCGCGATATAGTCCTTTTCGAGCTTTAAGGTGCCGCCGTCCTCGGTTTCATTGACAAGTGTCCGGAGATCGGTGAAGCTGCCGGGAATTTGGGAGTCTATCATCTCTTGTACAGCCGCCGCGTAAACAGCAATGCCCTTCGCGTTCGGGTGGATCGATCTGCTGCTTACCATAGCATCGTCGTTTACGTCGTCATCGGCTTTGCTGAAAGACAATTCGTTTATGTATGGTTCGTCCGTATAGGCTTCATGTCCCTTGAACGAGTCCGCAACATCAACGTACCAGATGTTCATGCCCTCGGAAGCACATTCATTGACAATGCTCCTGATCTCTGCGTTGAGCCATACTGCCGCATTGTTTACTGCTGTGCAGATATCCGGGGAAACATTAATATCAATTAACAGACTGAAAGTAAAACCGTTTGCGCTGAAAAGCGTCGGATATCCCGCAACAATAATCGCGGCACCGCCCGATTTCGCCGCAATACTCTTGTATGCAGCCTTGATCTTGCTTCTTGTACCGCCTTCTGCAATGAACGCGGCTTTCTGCATCTCTACTAAATCCGTTACCGTCTTATCGGCCAGCCATTTCTGATCTTCCGGCAATAAATTGACTAAACTCGGACCCAATGCCGGATAGCTCTCTCTCGCCGCCTGCATGACAGCAACAAACATCATCTCTACAAAGCCGACATCGTTACCGCCTAACGTCATGGTCACGAAGTCGTTGTCCGTGAGCGTGATATTTTCAAATACTTTGAGCTGCGGGTCAAGCGTCGCCGTGCCGGAATAGGTGCCCTTACTGTAGGTAACGCTCTGGCCGCCGGTCAGGTCATCCGTTTTTGCGTTTGATGCCGCCGCAAAGAACCAGTTCTCGCCACGGGTCATGGGAACGCCGCTGAGAGTCAGCTGACTTCCCCACGAGCTCTGCGATCTGTGCGCGAGCCAGTCCTGGTTCTGAACCCTGTCCGCGATCGGCTCGCCGCTGCCGTAGTAGGGCGCATTGCCCTCGCCCGCCGAGTAGGAGTCACCGAGAGAAACGATGATACGCGGGTCATCCTCCGCACTCACCATGAAGGTGAATCCCGCCATGCACGAGATTATCATGCAAACCGACAGGAATACGCTTATGATCTGTCTTGTCTTCTTCATGTTTACCGTCCTTTCCCAAGCCGATAATTTTATCCGTACTATTATAACATATTTTGTTTGATTTGTAAATATTTTTACACAAAAAGACTGACGTAGCAGTACGCGGGCAGCACAATTTTGGCAGTTTGCACAATTTCCCGACGTATATTTGTGATATTTACAAAGCGCGGGTTACAGAAAAGGGACAGAGCACCGAACCTGTACCGGCAGCAAGCGGCTCACGCAAATACAGGCCATACCGGACACTGAGCGCGGTACAGCCTGTTCGTTTATTGTCATTCCGAATACATCTTTGTGATTTTTTTCAGCTTTTTCACAAACTCCTTCCGCACATCAACGGGCGACGTTATCTCGACGGCCTCACCGTATCCGAGCACCCACAGATAGAACCGGTCATTTATGCCGATCTTTCCGCGGACGAGCACACAATCGGGATTTTTCCTGTCGTCGCTGAATGAGCCGTACTCACCGAGCTGTTCAAGCATCTCGTCAAGGAGATACCGCTTGACCCGCATCGTCACATACACGAACCTGTCCGGCGCAAACATGTCCGCGACAAATCCGTCGTACTTCTCGTCGTCGGGTATCTTCTTACGGCTCCGTTTTCCGCCCTCGATCTCTTTCATCCGGTCAATGCGGTATGTGCGGAACTGCTCATTTTCTTCGTTGAAGCAGCGCAGATAAAAATGCTCGTCAAAATATACCACGCGCACGGGTATCATCTCGCGGCTCTTGCTGTAATAATTCATCTGCTTTTTCGTGTCGAATTTGCCGTACTTGAAATTTATCCTGCGCCTGTCGGAGATCAGCCGGTGTATCGTGTCGAGGTTTTCCAGCAGATCAAGCGAGGGCGCTGCGCTGCTGCTGAGCGAGATACGGCTCACAAGACTGCGTATTTCCGCGTCGGTACACATTCCCTCAAATTTATGTATCAGTTTCCTTTTCTGCTCCGCGGAAAGGAATTTATTGATAGATATTGAATCCACCATAAAACGTATTTCATTGAACGTAAATCCTTTGTCGATAAGGCTGTAAATGGCGGTATTATGCGGGCCGTTCACTCTGCGGATATCGTTTCCCGCCGCACATAATCTGTCAATGTCGCGGCGTATCGTGAGCGGCGAGACGTTGCTTAAATTCGCATTTTTATCGAGATAGTCCTGAATATCCTTGCAGGTAACACCGTGTTCTTCGTCGGTACTGCGGCACAGATAGTTATAAATGTGGATTATTCTTTCGTGCTCCATAATTTTCCTCCATAAAAAATTCCCGATGTTCAGAATTTTAACTTCTGTTTTTTATTATATCACATTTTATCTTTAAATGCAACAATATTCCGGATATTGATGTTCAATATTTTTATAACTGATCGATGCGGATATTATTTTCGGTTGACAAACATCGTTTTGTATTATATAATAACAATACAAGCTGATCACGGAGGGACAAAATGAGTATCAGACAGGCAGAAAAATCGGAATTACGCATTGTAAAAAATATCACCCGCACCACGATCAACGAGATATATCCGCATTATTATCCCGTGGGCGCAGTCGCGTTTTTCCTCGAACATCACAGCGACGAAAACATATCGAAGGATATTGCGGACGGCTGCGTTTTTCTGTGTACGGACGCAGAGCAGAATATAGTCGGCACGGTCACGATCAGAAAAAACGAGATCTGCAGATTGTTTGTGCTGCCGCAGTATCAGGGCTTCGGGTACGGCAAAGAGCTTATCTGCTTCGCCGAGGATACGATCGCGGAAGGCTATGACGAGATAACGCTCGACGCTTCCCTTTCCGCAAAATCTATCTATCTGAAAAGAGGATACAGGGAGACGGAATACAACACGATCGAGACAGGAAACGGCGATTTTCTCTGCTTCGATATTCTGAAAAAAACAACATCACATTCCGGAAAAGCTGAATGAAAACGTTCTTTTCTGATAACGTTTTTCTTTCGTTATTATCACCAAACTTTATTGTATATAATGTGGAATGAGCCGATAAATGCTTGTATTATTTTTGCAGGTAAGTTATAATCATTATATGAAGTTGTACATAATAAACACGGTATGACAAATATATATGATCGGGGGAAAGATATATGAATAATGAACTCACGTTACAGATCTTCGCATTTGACTGCAGCGGTATTCCGAATGAGCAGCACGACAATATAATCCGCGCGGTAAAGAAATACGGCACCGCTCTGAAAGCAACCGGACGTAAGCAGCACGTTTCGGGCATACGCTTCACGCGCAACGAAGAAGCCCGCGTTGTGAACTACCCGCTCGAAAAGTTCAAGGTAAATTCCTGGCTTGAAGACGACGGCAGCGGCGTAAACAATATGCTCGATCAGACCTCCAACATAATGAACAAAGTAGGTGAACGTCTCGCGGCAACCCCCGAGGCAGAGCGCCCCTCGCAGGTCATCGTGACTATCATCGCTTTCGGACGCGACAACGCAAGTGTGCGCTGCACATACGATCAGCTGCGCGATATGATAGCGCACCAGCGTGACGTTTACAAATGGAAATTCTTCCTGTTGACCGACTTCACCATAAATATGGAAAAGCTCGGCATCGCGGAGGACGACACAATAATTATCCACAAAAGTGAAAAGGACTGGTTCAAGAAACCTTACGAGGAGCTTACCGAAAAAATGGTTGAGTGCCTGACAAATAATAATTCAGAATTATGAATTAAGAATTTTGGATCGTGACGAAACTCAGATTTTTTGTTCTCCTTTAACTTATATCTTTAATTTACAGTCTTACCATTGCTCACGCAGTGGTAAGACATTTTTTTGCAGAAAATGAAAATCCGCAGTATCTCCGTTCGCCGGAAATACTGCGGATATTTTTATTCTGTGCTTACGCTATGGCGCGTCCAGAACGCTTACTGGTTGATCTTGAAGCGTGCAACCTGATCCTTGAGCAGCTTGGACTGACCGGACAGCTCCTCACAGGAAGCGGCGGTCTCTTCCGCTGTCGCGGAGTTCATCTGGATAACCTGAGAGATCTGCTCCACACCGGTTGTGATCTGACGGATAGACTCGGTCTGCTCCGCACTTGCCGACGCGATCTGCGTAATGAGATCGGCTGTCTGCGACGACATATCCTTGACTTCCTTCATGCTCTCTGCTGTCGCGAACGCTATCTTCGAACCCTTGTCAACAGCTTCGATAGATGCTGTGATAAGTGCCGATGTGCTCTTTGCTGCCTCCGCGGACTTCGTTGCAAGATTTCTTACTTCGTCCGCAACAACCGCGAAGCCCTTGCCCGCGTCACCCGCTCTTGCAGCCTCAACAGCCGCATTGAGCGCGAGGATATTTGTCTGGAACGAGATATCTTCGATAGTCTTGATGATCTTTTCGATCTCCTTGGATGTATCGTTTATCTCGGTCATGGCATTGACCATGTTCGTGATCTCGTTGTCCTGATAGTTGACCTTGTCCTGTGTCTGTCTCGAAAGCTCACCCGCCTGTGCAGCATTCTGCGCGGTGTTGGAGATCTGCGTCGAAACCTCCGCGATAGTTGCGGAAATTTCCTCGATTGCGGAAGCCTGCTTCGTTGTACCGTCCGCAAGAGACTGCGAGCCTTCTGCCATCTGGTTCGAGCCGGTGAGTACCTCGTCGGAGGATGTGTTCATGTTGCTGAGTGTCACACCGAGATCGTCCTCGATCTTGAGTATGTTCTTCTCGATATCCTCGAATACACCGGGGTACTTCACATTCGGTGTCTCCGTAAAGTCTCCGTCCGCCATTGCCGCAAGTATTCTCGAAGAATCGCCCACAACATCGTTCATGCCCTGCTTTGCAGTCTTGAGCACTTCAACGAATCTGCCGACTTCGTCGTCCGCAAATTTGTAGCTTACATTTGTCGTGTCGAGCTGACCCGCGAGCATTTCGTTCGCGTACTCTTCCGCAAATTTAAGCGGTGTGGAAACTCTCTTCGTGCAGAATATCAGCAGGAACGCAGCAATTGCGACAGCACCGATAACGCCGATGATAACTGCCATTGCTGTGACCGATGTGAACTCATTGTTTGTGTCAGTCGCGTTGGAGCCTGCGAAGTACGAGCCGACAATGTTATTGTTGTAATCGTACATAGGCGCATAGGAAACATAGTAAGGCGCGTTGTTGATAGTGGCTGTGCCGTGGAATTCCTTCTTGTTGTCAAGAACTTCCTTCTTTATAGCATCGCCCATAGGTGTGCCGATAAGGTTGGAGCCGAGAGTCGTCTGATATCTGAGGTTGTTGTTGAATACAGTAACGTCGCACTCTGTGATAGTCTTTACTTTATCCATCCAGCCGGATGCTTTCATCGAAAAGCCGCATACGACTACATTCTTCTGGTCGCCGAAGGTTGCGTTTGCCGCACATACAACAGCCATTTCGTTATCGCACTGAACAATACCGGAGATATTGTTTCCCTTTGCAACGGAAGAATAATCAAAGGTTGTAAAAGGATAGGAATCTGTCTTATACTGAATGGTACCGTTCTCGTCACATAAAACGAGGAAATTATCCTGACTGCCGCCGAACTCATCAATGAAGCAGGCGTGCATCTTAGCGTCATCTCTGTTGAGAATCGCCTCTTTGAACTCCTCGGACTCAACAAGGATCCAGTAGTCATCGTCAAGTGAAACTATCTCCTGTGCAATTCTGTCCTCCAGGACTTCCATACCGACCTTAGCTCTCTCCATGAGGATAGAGTCGTTGTAGTTGTGGAATGAAATAAGTGTTACGGTGAGCATTATCGCTACTACCGCAACTATCGCTGCTATCGTGATAACAACGATCTGCGTACCGAGCTTCTTAAACATAGTCATTTCCTCCCTATTTATTTTTAAGTGCGGAACTCCTTTTCCGCTCTTTAATAAGGTTTTGCGCGAAAGTGTTCATATATATGAACACGTCGTGAAACACTTTTATTATAGCAAAATAGCCCATAATTGTCAATAATATTTCATATTTTGAGCAAAATTATCATTATTCGAGCATTTTTGATTTTATGTTCACACAAAATGAAATGCGGTACATCGGTTTTGAGCCGTTGTACCGCACAATTTCATTTAATTAACATCATTGTTTATTTTTTCAAATTATTCAACAGATACCATATAGTAGTATACCGGCTGACCGCCGTTTACGAGCGAGAACTCAAGATTGTCGCCGAATCTGTCTCCAAGTCTGTTCTTTACATACGTGAATGCTTCCTGCGCGTCGCTGTCAGAAACATCGGAGCCGTAGATAACGGTGATATACGAGCTTCCGCCGCTTATCAGGTGCTTTGTGACTTTATAGAGCACCTTTGTGAGATCGCGGTCAACGACATTGAGTCTGCCGTTTTCCATACCCAGTATATCGCCCTGCTTGATCTTCTTGTCGTCCACGATGCTGTCACGGACTGCGAAGGTAACGAGACCCGTTCCGACGTTATCGAGCGCCGCGGTCATATTGATGCTGTTCTCGCGTGCGGAGAGATCGGGGTCATAGGTAAGCATAGCTGTGATTCCCTGCGGTATCGAGCGAGACTGGAGCACGATGACCTTGCGGTCTGCGAGCTTGACTGCCTGCTCCGCGGCAAGGATAATGTTCTTGTTGTTGGGAAGAACGAACACGGTCTTTGCGGGTGTTGCAAGGATAGCGTCGAGGATATCCTCGGTTGACGGATTGGAGGTCTGCCCGCCGCGTACTATGCTGTCAACGCCGAGATCGGTGAACAGCGCCTCAACTCCGGCACCGCTTGCAACTGCTACAAATCCGATCTCCTTCTCCTGCTTTGCGGGAACCGGACGGCTGCGCATCTGATTGGCGGCTTTTTTCGCCTGCGTCTTATGCTGTTCTTTCATGTTCTCTATCTTCATATTGGTGAGATAGCCGAACGTAAGACCCTTCTCAAATGCGAGACCGGGGTGATCCGTATGAACGTGTATCTTGATGATGTTCTCGTCGTCAACGACAACAACGCTGTCACCTATGCTTTCGAGGTAAGCGCGCAGTTTTGTTGCGTCGTCACAGCCGTCGTTCTTGTTTACGATGTACTCTGTACAGTAAGTGAACTTAATATCCGTCTCGTATGTACCGGCGGCGTTTGTGCTTACAACGGTCACCTCGCGCTTTGCGTGGGGATCGTCCGCGCTCTCGATGATGCCTTCGCCCTTGATTACGCTGTAAATGCCCTTGAAGATGAGGAGAAAGCCCATTGCACCGGAATCGACAACTCCTGCCTTTTTGAGTGCGGGCAGCAGCTCGGGTGTACGGTTGAGCGAAGCCTCGCCCTCTTCGATGAGAGCGGTGAATATCTCGACGATATCGTCTGTCTCTTCGGCTTTCTTTACCGCAGCCTCGGAAGCCTCGCGCGATACCGTGAGAACGGTACCCTCTGTGGGCTTCATTACGGATTTGTATGCCGCCGCAACACCTCTTGCGAGTGCAGCCGCGAAATCCTTTCCGGTAGCCGCGGACTTACCCGCGAGACCTTTTGAGATGCCTCTGAACAGCAGCGAAAGAATAACGCCCGAGTTTCCTCTCGCGCCGCGCAGCATTCCCGTTGCCGCCGCTTCCGCCACGTTTCCTACCGTCACATCGTCCGTCATGGACTCCAGCTCCGGCAGAGCGTTGCTTATTGTCATGGACATATTGGTTCCCGTATCGCCGTCCGGTACCGGGAACACATTAAGCTCGTCCACCCTGTTTTTGTTGTTGATGATGTTGTGCGCACCGGAAATTATTCCGTCACGCAGCACCTTACCGCTGATTTCCAAATCAACACTTCCTTTTTAATTATGGCACGGAGCGGTGAACGCACCGCTCCGAATCCGTAGCGACATTCTTCTACGGGCAGGTACAGCAACTCGATTAGCTATACTCTGCTATTTGCAGACGGAGTCTTTGCCAACCCCACTGCGTTTCAATCAACAGCTGCCCATAGCAGAAAACTCTGAAATACTGCAGTCGCCAGCGCCGGCTTCGGCGCCGCCGCCCGCGTAGGGCAAAAAATCTTGAGCGAAGCGACTTCTCTCTGAAAAAACGCGCCTACGGATCCAAGGTGAAACCTTGGTCGAGCCCGGGGCGAAGCTCCGGCAGGGCTTGGGACGGCGTCCCAAACAGCGAAGCAGCAGGTTACGCACCAAAACCCTCCTCAGCGAAGCAGAAGCAGAGTCTCGAAAAAATACAAACTGTCAATTATCGGTTATTTCTTCTGTTTCGCTGAATTCGATCGTATCATCATCTTCTGCGGATTCTTCATTGTCATATTCCGGCTCGGGTTCCGGTTCCGGCTCTTTGTAAGCCGCCTCCGCCTTGTCGAAATTCTTATCCGCAAAGGCTATGACCAGCTTCTCGTTCTTTTCCTTGTTCTTCGCCGGGTCGATCAGACTTAATGTGTCAATGATCTTGTTCCCCGAAAGCCTTTCCGTGATCTTTGCTATCGCTTTCTTCGCATTCCCGCTCGACGAGCACGCTATAATGTAGCAGTTCTTTCCACTGAACGGGTAATCCTTAGTGAAGGAATAAATCGCGGGCGGATATGAACCTGCCCATATCGGGAACCCGATTATTATGTTGTCAAATTCCGTGATCTCGCGCTGAAGCGGTTCAAGCACCGGCCTCTCTTTCATAACCACGCTCTTTCCGCCCCAGAAAAACTTTCCAAATCCCTTTTTAGGCGGCTGTTTCAGCGGGATTATACGCTCAACGTAAGCTCCGATATGCTTCGCAAGCGTCCTCGCGGCAAACTCCGTGTTGCCCTCAAACGAATAGTAAACTATTAAACTCTTTCCCATTTTTCCTGTTTCCCAATATTTTTATCTATTGGCGGCAGGCAGATAGTCAATTGGTAAGCCCGTCAATATAAACGTCGATCTTCTCGACTGAAAGCCTTGTTTGTTCCTCAACCGCGTACCGCAGCTTGTTCTTTATGCTGCTGACCGCTGCGGAGACATTTACGCCGTACATAACGGAGATATGCACCCCGATATATACCTTGCTGCCGTTTATCCGGACACTCACGCCCTTGTTGCGGTCAAACGCCCCGCGCAGAAACGGTACGACTTCCGCAAGGCGCTCCGCCGGACTCGCGGCATTCATTGCCGATACTCCGAAGCAGCTTGTCACGGTGTTTGAGATGAGTGAAACGAAAAACGACTTCGTGTACTCTACTCCTCCGAGGTGGTTGTGAACGATGATCATAACGCAGTCCTCCTACACAAATGGTTATTATAGCATAATTTTCTTAAAAAAGCAATACCTAAATCGCCCTTACGGCAAATTTTGTTTTGACATCAAGAAGCTGTGCGGCGTTCTCCGCCTCCCTGATGTCATTGAAGATACCGAACACCGCACTCCCGCTTCCGGTCATGCCCGCTCCGAGCGCCCCCGCCCCGAGCAGCTCCGACTTTATCTGCGCGATATCGTCGTTTCCGTAAAGCTCCTCGAATACGTTGTACAGCCCGTTTGCAAGCGCCATACGGCTTCCCGCGATCGAAGCGCAGTATTCTTCAAATCCCGGCTTTACCGGTATCGGCGAGCCGTCATATTTCCGGTAAGCCTCACCCGTATTGCAGGCGGCGTCCGGCTTTACGATCAGCGCCGCGAATTCCGCACATTCAAGCGGCTCGATGATATCCCCTATCCCGGTGCATTTCGCCGTCCCGCCGGTTATGCAGAACGGTATGTCCGCACCGAGCGTGGCTCCGATACCGCACAGCTCGTGCAGACCGAACGGCTTTCCGCAGAGCTCATTAAGCGCGCAGAGCACAGCCGCTCCGTCCGCGCTTGACCCTCCGAGACCCGCTTCAACGGGTATGCGCTTAACGATATGTATGTGCGCTCCCATGTTCTTCCGCATCTGCATAAAGAACATTTTTGCCGCCTTGAACGCGATATTCCGTTCATCGGCCGGAATACCCTGAACATCGCAGCTCACCGTCACATCACCGCTGCCGTTCGTGCCGACGGTAACGTCGTCGTACAGCGCTATCCGCCGCATAACGGTATTGAGCGTGTGGTAGCCGTTCGCACGTCTGCCCGTGATATCCAGCCAGAGGTTGATCTTCGCGTAAGCCTTAACGGTCAAGCTCATTGATGAACTCCTTAATGCGTTTGAGAGCGAGAAGAATGTGGTTTATGGAGTAAGCGTAGCTTACGCGGATATAGCCTTCCCCGCACTCGCCGAACGCGTCTCCGGGTACGACTGCGACTTTTTTCTGCTCGATAAGGCGCAGGCAGAACTCCTGCGACGTGAGACCGGTGGATTTTATGCACGGGAAGACATAGAAAGCGCCCTCCGGCTCGAAGCACTCCAGCCCCATTTCGTTGAAGCCGTTGACGATCAGCTTTCTGCGCATATCGTACTCGCCGACCATATAGTCGATGTCCTCGCGGCAGTCGCGCAGAGCGGTCACGGCGGCGTACTGGCTCACCGTCGGCGCGCTCATTATGCCGTACTGGTGTATTTTTAGCATCTGCGTGATTATCGGTGCGGGACCCGCGGCAAATCCAAGTCTCCAGCCCGTCATGGCGAATGCTTTCGAGAAGCCGTTTATCACGATCGTGCGCTCGCGCATACCGTCAAATTCAGCGATAGAAACGTGCTTTTCGCCGCCGAACGTAAGCTCGGAGTATATCTCGTCGGAAATAACGATGATATTTTTGTCGTGCAGTATCTCAACTATCTTCGCGAGATCGTCCCTGCGCATTACCGCTCCCGTGGGGTTGTTCGGGTAAGGCAGAACGAGCGCCTTTGTTTTCGGGGTTATCTTTTCGAGAAGCTGCTCAGGTGTCAGCTTGAATCTGTTCTCGACTTTGGTCTCGATAGGAACGGGAATACCGTCCGCGAGCCTTATCAGCGGGTCATAACAGACGAAGCTCGGCTCGCACACGAGCACCTCGTCGCCGGGATTGATGATAGCGCGGAAGGACGCATCTATCGCCTCCGAGCCGCCGACGGTAACGATTATCTCGTGCTTCGGATCGTAATTCACGCCGATAGTGCTGTCAAGATAAGCGGATATCCCCGCGCGCAGGTTCTCAAGTCCGGAGTTTGAGGTATAGGCGGTCTTGCCCTTTTCAAGTGTGCGGATAGCCTCCTTGCGTATGGCGAACGGGGTCTTGAAATCCGGTTCGCCTACGGAAAGGCTGGTCACGTCCTTGACCGAAGCGGCGATATCGAAGAATTTCCGTATTCCGGAAAACTTTATGCCGCAGGTCTTCTGCGAAAGTATCTCGTCGTAGTTCATCACGGACCCACCATCTTTCTCTCGTCGTCCTCGATAAGCGGGAACTCCACGCCCTTCTCCTTGAAGCGGCGCAGAATGAAGTGTGTGGTGGTGGAGAGCACGCCGTCGATAGGCGCAAGCTTATCCGACACGAACAGCGCGACTTCACGCAGGTTAGTTCCGCGGATCGTCACGGAAAGGTCAAACGAGCCGCTCATAAGGTAAACGGAATCGACTTCCTTGTACTGCGCGAGCATCGTCGCGATCTCGTCATAGCCGCGCTCCGCCTGCGGAGATACCTTTATCTCGATGAACGCGGTAACGCTGTTGCGATCGACTTCCTCCTCATTGATGATAGCGGAGTAGCCTATCACAAGACCCTCGTTTTCAAGCGCGGTGATCTCTCTTTCGATCTCGTCGGGCGTTTTCCCGAGCATCACCGCAAGCTCCTCGTTTGTAAGTCTTGCGTTCTTCCGCAAAAGTTCAACCAGCTTGTTCATGGTTATTCTTCCTTTCTTTATTATATTGGCTATACATAGTTTTCTATATCCATAGGCTTCTCGGCAATATACGCCGCACCCGCCGCTTCAAGCTCCTCACGGCTGCCGTAGCCGAACAGTACGCCCAGCGAATCCAGCCCGTTCTCGTTTGCGCCGATGATGTCGTGCTCCCTGTCGCCGATCATCACGGCTTCGGCTTTATCGGAAACGCCGAGGCTTTCCAGAGCATATTTTATCACATCGGTCTTCTTGGTTCGCGTCTCGTCGAGCGTTGCGCCCGCGACAAGATCAAAGCTGTCGGAAAGCCCGAAATGCCGCAATATCCTGACCGCAAAGGGCTCCGGCTTTGATGTGGCCACAGCGAGCGTCTTTCCCTTCCCTTTCAGCCGCGACAGAAGCTCCGGGATACCGTCATATACCTCGTTCTCAAATATCCCGCGCTCCGTGAAATACTCGCGGTAATACTTAATTGCAAGCATACACTGTTCGTCGGAAAAACCGAAGAACTTCCCGAACGAGTCTTTCAGCGGCGGTCCTATGAACCTGTAAAGCGATGTGCGGTCATCAACATTTATATCGAATTTTCGCAGGGCATACATAACGGAGTTGGTTATGCCGAGCCCCGGATCGGTCAATGTTCCGTCCAGATCAAACAGCAGATATTTGTACATCGTTTCAGATCTCCACAAATGTCGGCACTCTCCCGATAAACACCGCGATACGGTCAAATCCCGCTCTCTTCGCCGCCGCAATGCCCTCTTCTATACCTTTTCCGAGATCGTCGGTGCAGTGCGCATCCGAGCCGATAGTCAGTATCTCGCCGCCAAGCTCCCGATAGCGCCGCAGTATATCCTCGTCCGGGAACATCCTCCCGTACTTCTGCCGCAGCCCCGAGGTGTTTATCTCAATGCCTTTGCCGTTCTTTATCAGCGTTTTCAGTATCTCGTCAATGACAGCTCTGTACCGCGAAAGGTCAACATCTATCCCGTGATCGCCGGTTATGTACCGCAGGGGGTATGTAATGTGACCCATTACGTCAAATCCGCCCCATTCCGCGGTTTCCAGCAGCTCCTCAAAGTACAGCCGCATGAGCTCCGGCACATCTGTATCCGTATAATTGAGGAAATAGAAGTCCTCATGCCCGCGTATGAAATGCGTCGAGCCGATCACGAAATCGTAATCGTTCTCAGCCAGCAGCTTCTCAGTCAGCTCCCTGTCATGCACTGCCTGCCCGAGCTCAACGCCGTACAGCAGCTCCGTGCTTTCCGCGTATTTCTTCTGAAGGGCGGGTATCTGCTCTTTTGCGCCCGCTACGGTGGCTTCAAGATCGAAGTCCTTGTCGGGGAACTCGCCGAGATCGATGTGGTCGGTGAGCGCGTAGTGCTTTATGCCAAGCTCAACCGCGCGTTTCACCATATCCTCCGCGCTGCTTTTTCCGTCAAACGACAGCGTGCAGTGTGTATGCAGGTCAAACGGTATCATTGCTTACCTCCTGACATGTATTTATCCTATTATACTATATTTTTCAAATTTTGTCCATATTAATCTTTACTTTTTTTCAAAAATATAGTATAATATATAATGTTATTGCAAAAAGCGGTCTTACCGTAAAGAAAGGAAACATATATTATGAGAGCAGTTGTAGCTGTAATAGGAAAGGACACTGTCGGCATACTCGCGAAGATCTGCACTATCTGCGCCGAAAGCAACGCAAACGTTATGGACGTTACCCAGACTATAATGCAGGATCTTTTCGCTATGACGATGCTTATCGACATTTCAAAGTGCGAGGCGCACTATACCGAGCTTGCGGATAAGCTCACCAAGGCGGGCGAGGAAATGGGTCTCCAGATACACGTTATGCATGAGGACATTTTCAACGCAATGCACAGGATATGAGAGGTGCGGCGTAATGGTTCTTAATACTAATGATATTCTTGAAACGATAAGGATGATACAGGAGGAGAACCTCGATATCCGTACCATTACAATGGGTATCAGCCTTCTCGACTGCATCGACAGCGATATTGACAAGTCCTGTACAAAAATCTATGACAAGATGATGCGCCTTGCGTGCAATCATGTAAAGACGGGCGAGGACATCGAAAAGCGGTACGGCATTCCGATCATCAACAAGCGCCTTTCGGTAACGCCTATCGCTATGCTTGCGGCAGCCGCAAAGGGCAGTCCCGTAAAGTTCGCGCAGACGCTCCAGAAGGTGGCGGACGAAACGGGCGTGAACTATGTCGGCGGGTATTCCGCACTTGTCCACAAGGGCTTTTCCGCCGGTGACAGGGAGCTTATCGAGTCTATACCGGAAGCGCTTTCCGTTACGACAAAGGTATGCTCGTCGGTAAATGTCGGCTCGAC
>JAFPUE010000043.1 GCA_017395555.1 Ruminiclostridium sp.
CGACAGCTTATGGCAGAGATTTGTATCTATAATAAGATTTTACATTATTTTTCGCGGTTTGTCAATAGCGTTTCGCACATTTTACGAACAAACGGTTCGGAATTAACGAAAAGTGTGCGAAAAAGTCGTTTCGCGCAGTTTTTTCTCAGTTTGGCGCAGTTCCCGAAAAAAATTTCCCGTTTCGCTAAAGTTTTTATAATTTCTGACGATATAATAATTGAGGTGTAAGGGAATTGCGCCTTGCCGTGTCATGTCCGCCGGGGCAGACGGCAGCGGGGACGGCATTATATTTCAAGGAGGAAACGGTATGGGAACAATGTTTTCATGCCGCACCTCGGGAAGAAAGGAATGGTAACGTATGAGCATGCTGAATACCATAAACGGCGGCTATTCTCCCGCCAACGCAGGAAAGGCTTACGGTAAGGCAAAGACCGAAAAGGTTGAAGATACCGAAAAGAAGACCTCTACCGCGGCAGAAGAGAAAACGGCTGAAAAGGCTGCGGCTGCACGCACTGACAAGTTCGAGCGCACAGACAGCTCCGTTAAGAACAACACCTATACCAAGGGCATAGCTACCGAGCACGCGGGCAAGTCCGCACTCAGTATCAAGAACGAAGGCATGAAGAACATGGTTTCGCAGCTTCTCGGGCAGGCAGTCAATTCTTCCGGCAAGAAGGAAGGTCTTTCACTCGAATCCATAATGAAGAGCTACGGACTCGATTATATCGAGAGCGACGGCTCCGAGGATTTCTGGGGTGCGGAAAAGACGGCAAATCGTATCCTCGACTTTGCCAAGAGTCTTGCGGGCAACGATCCCGACAAGTTCGCGCAGGTCAAATCGGCTTTCGAGAAGGGCTTCGGTCAGTGCGCCGGCATCTGGGGAGGAGATCTGCCCGATGTCTGCAATCAGACAGCCGATCTTGTACGCAAGGGCTTCGACGATTGGGAGAAGGAGTTCAACACCCAGTCGGACGCTGCGGCTCAGGCTGCGGCACAGTGACCGGTCTGACCGGTAAATGACATCATTCACAGCTCAAAGACGGTTCGTCCGGACCGCGTACCGCCGCACCGCAGGGTGCCGTCTGCCGCGATACGGTAAGGTTTAAGGCGTGACCGTACTATCGAAGGGAAGTGATAATATGAGCGACATGAGTTTATTTTACTCGTCCATGAGTAATGTTCTCAATCAATGGAGTGATTTTCGCGTAAGCAGAAATCTGTACAAGTCGTACTTCGCTATGCAGAAGCAGAATGCAACCGACTCCGCAAATGAGGCGGCAAGCAAGCTCACCGAAAACGCAAAGAAGACAACCACGTCCTCCGCGTATTCCGCAGCAGGTAACGACAAGCTCAAGACCTATTCTGCCGATCTCAAGAATGCGGCGGCTAACCTCGAATCCGCTTTCAAGGAAGACGCCAATACAGGTGAGGTTGACAACGAAAAGGCACTCTCCGCGGCTCAGTCATTTGTTGACAGCTATAACCAGCTCTATTCATCTACCAGAAGCTCCGGCAACTCCACGGTTTCCGGAAAGTCCGAGTTTATCTCGAAAATGACTAACGCGTACACCAACAAGCTCGCCAAAGTCGGCATCTCTGTCGGCAGCGACGGCAAGCTCTCCATTGATAAGGATACTTTCAGCAACTCGAGCGCAGAAGAACGTGAGGAGATCTTCGGCAAGAAGAATTCCTACGCGAGCTTCATGTCCGAGCAGGCAAACGCGATCAACGCTTATGCGCAGTCGGCTGCCTACCTCGACGCGAACAGCACATACACAAAATCCGGTACTGTCGCAAGCTCCAATGCTTCCGCACTGAGCGGAGTACTCTATAATCAGTTATTCTGATAGAATGATGTCAAAAGAAAAAGCCTCTCGGAAGAGAGGCTTTTTTAATGAATAATGAAAAATGAATAATGAATAATGAATAATTGCGGTTGTCCGCCGTTGGCGGACGAATTTAAATCGTGACGAGATTTAAGGCTATACCGCACAAAGAGCGTGCGGAGATTGCGCAGTCAGATTTTTC
>JAFPUE010000044.1 GCA_017395555.1 Ruminiclostridium sp.
CATTTACAATAAATGTCTGCTTCTTCGTTTTGACCTTGCCCGACATCGGAACTTTCGTCTGCTGCGGCTGAGGCGGCTCGGGTGTCATTATTCCATACTTTGCAATAATAGCGTTCTCGACCTCCGATGCTTCGCTGTAATAAACCTTGCGCTCGGCTTTCTCGGGAATGGAGTACGGCTTTTTCTCAAACTCGATACCCCATTTGAAGAACAGCTTGAGTATCGTCTGCATCGGATGACAGCCGGTTTTCATGACCACGAAGTGACCTTTCGGCATGGATTTCAGTTCATCAACGGTCATGAGCGGTCGCTCGATCATTTGCAGTTGGCGGTTGTTGCCGTCGCGTCCTGCCGTCCGGGTGAGCGTACCCGAGAGAACAGTCTGTTTGCCGAGGTTCGCGGACATGGCTTCGGCGGTCTTGCTGTTAGGAGCGAAGGAGCCAAACAGTGTGCATTGGCAGTTATCCACGATGATCTCCGCACCCTCTTTGCCGTAGGTTTTCTCGAACTGCGCAAGTGACTGGATTATCGCCACAATGGATATCTTTCGGGAACGCGCCGCCGAGAACACCATTTCCAAGCCCTCTATCTTCGGCAAAGTGCCTATCTCGTCCATGTAGAACATAACACGCTTGTCGAGCTGCCCGCCTTTTTCATCCGCGACCGTGAGCATCTCGCGGTATAGCTGCTGAAATATCAGAGATATGAGGAAGTGTTTGGTGGCATCTTCCTCCGGCAATACCATGTATATCGCGGATTTGCGGGAGCAGAAGTGCTCAACATCTATCGAGGTGTCAAAGCACAGAATCTGTTCAAGCTCACTGTCAAGAAGTGCGTTCAGACGCGACATCGCCGTTGACATGACGCTGTTCATCGCCTGTTCGGAACTGTTCAGTGCGGCTCCGGTGAACCACCGAGCCTTATGTTCGCCCGGGAGTTTGTTCATGAGCAGCTTGAACTTCGACTTACCCTTGACATTGCTGGGGGCGAGCAAGTCCTGTATCAGCTTGAAGACGCTGATGATGTGGCGTTTTTCCGGCGGACAGAACTCCGCTATTATCAGTATCACAGAAGCAATCAAGCCCTCGGCGGTTTCATAGAAATACGCATTCTGCCCCATGCTCGAAGTATCGCCGCCCGCACTTATGATCGTCTTTGCCGTGATCTTGGCAAACTTTTCGGCTTTCGCCTTGTATTCGAGCTTTCCATGTTCCTTGTACATATCCATGTACTTGTTGACGAGGTACAGCATATTGTAACCGCTGCTCCTTGTCGGATTACGCAGATCGATCACGGAAATGTTGTAGCCGTAGTATTTCTCGGCAATCGTCGCCGTGTTACGATAGAGGTCGCCTTTGCTGTCGGTCGTCACGAATGACATTCCCGCCGCACAGCAGTATTCGATGTTAGGATAGAGGAAATTTGCGGTCTTGCCGACACCGGACGCGCCGATCATGAGCGTATGGATATCCGCATCATCGACGAGCGCGGTCATCTGTCCGGCGGATTCATGACAGCCTACGATCAGACCGTCGGCTTTCGGGAGATTTTCGCCCTTGCGCCACAACGCCGGAGTGTAGGGGATATGCTTGTAAGTCCTGTCGATCTCGGTTTTGGTGGCAAAGCGGGCAGTTCCGTGCTGTCCATTCCCGACCTGCTTCAGCTTGAATGACTTCATCGTTCCCACATCGCCGAGAACGGCAATGCCGCCCATAACGAGCAGCATTGCACCACCGGCTATTATCAGAATGACTATCGGTGACAAGCTGACCACTCACATTCCGAGGGACATGGATTCGTCCTCGCTCTCGGTTTCATCTTCGTCCTCGGATTCCTCGTCATCGGCGAGATCTTCATCTTCAGATTCGTCGTCATCAAGGTCTTCGTCATCATCTTCGTTGATGCCCTCATCCTCGGATTCCGTTTCTTCCTCATCCTCATCGAGATCAGATTGTTCCTCGGCCACTTCGTTACGGAGAGCCATATCACGCTCCAGCTCCGTTGTTATCAGCCCGATAACGAACTCTTTCTGTGTCATGTTGTGCCTGTTCAGATAGTCCTTGATCTGCTGAAAAAGTTCTTCCGGCACCTGAAATGCCATTGTTCTCATATTTCCCATGTTATTTACCTCCTGTGTCATCTTCGGGTGAAGCTCGTCGTCCAGCGCTTTGGAGACGAACTCAGCCATTGTTATGCCCTGTGCTTCAACGTAAGCCTTGACCTGCGCGTGTAGCTCCGCATCGATCTTAACGGTAATGCCTTTTTTCTCATTTTCCGGCATCTTCAACACTCCTTTCAATCATCTTCCGTATTGCCTGTGTGACTATTTCGTCAATCGAGACCCCGCGCTCCGCAGCCTGCCGTTCAAGCAGTTCGCCGTATTCCTGCGGAACATCGATCTCTACATAGATATTTCCGTCCACGGTTGTTCTTCCTCCGTTTCTGTAATAATTTCACCGGGAGCTTCGTTCAACAGAAGCTCTGTCTGACACTTAAAAGCGAGAACGGCTGTATCATACAGCTTTTTAGCCAGTTCTCGCATTTCATCTGCCGTGCAAGCTGTGTTCCTGTGAAGCGCCGAAGATGCTGTCCTCACAGTATTCCGCAGATCATCGAGCTTGCTGTCCAGCTTACCTTTGTCGGTGTATGCCTTGTACTCCGAGACAGCTTTCCGCTGTAGGACCCCGAACATTTTCTCCGAGTCATTCGGCTTTGCAAACACCTTTGAGAGATGTGCAGAAGCCGACAGAGCTATCTCCGCAACGTATCTGTAATCACCAACACGCATGGCTGTATTCAGGATACTGGCGGTCTTGTAAATATCATGCGGTCGGAACTGTGCTTCACCGACAGTCATTTCATACAGATCTAACCGCCTGTGCGGAACTGCGGGGAGCGGCTCTATCCCATTCATGGCTTTCAGATCCTCGTTCCAGTCTTTGTACTGTGAACATTCACGGAATATGTTTGTGAATCCGTTCTCTGCGAGAATATCAGAAATGCGCTCCACAGCTTCGATGCCGCCCTCGTCATTGTCGGTGCATAGTACGATGCTGTCAAGCTGCGGGTGCGTTTCCAGAGCATTCAGCACCGCGCTCTCGTACACACCGTTCATCGCTATGTAGCTGCTGTCCTGCCAGTTCTGCGGGTGCATGGTGATGTATGACAGCATATCTATCGGAGCTTCAAACACATACAGATTGTCGTTCTTGCCAAAGTGTGCGAAGCTGTATTTCGTGTCCGAGCCCTCAATCGTTATCCGAAATGTGTTCCCGAACGACAGTGTCGAGCGTGCGTGAGCCTGTCTCGAAACTCCGTTCTCGTCCGTACCTACGAACACTAAATTGTGGTGAGTCTTGTCCTCATAGATCGTACCCTTATGTGCGAAGAATGAAATGACCTCCGGCGCAATGAACCTCTGCTTTGTAAGATAGGCATACGCTCGGCGCATATTGTCATTAGCTTCGGGCAACACAAACGGTTTGCGTTCCGGTTCTTTCTTCGGAGCCAGCTTTATCGCTGTTCTCGCAGGAGCAGTTCTGTTGCTGTACCCGCCGAGCAGAGAGATCATCGCGTCCTGGTATGTCATTCCGTAGAACTCCCGCATGAACTTTATCGGACCGCCGCCGACCTGATTCTTGTGATCGTACCAATGATTTCCGCGTACCATGATGCTGTCGTGAACGCCGTAACCGTCCGTATAGATCAGCTTGTAGTCGTGTCCGAGCCGTCTGAGCTGTTCACCCCGGCTTTGCAGAAACGCGACAAGATCAACAGAGGACGCTCTCAGCTTATCATCATCCGAGAATGGTATAAACTCTGCAATAATAATCACTTCTCCTTTCCGTGTTAGAGTAAATATTCATTTGGGTACTTAGCTTTCTCGGCTCACGATGAACCTAACCATAGTCCACTTGCTGCCCTTTATGTGCCGCGTCCTTGCGGCGTTTTGGGGCAGCTACCATTGCGTCCTGCAATGCGACAGGGCAGACCGGTCCCTTGTAGTAAAAACTTCTTTTTTCAAGGCGGTCGTGCAATGTAGTACATATTCGAGGAGTTTCCCCCTCGGACTCTGTACCGCCTTTCATGCCTGATAAAATCGGCAGACTCAAGGTCGGCAAGAGCGCGTTTGATTGTACTCTTGGACAGCTTCAAGTCTGCCGCTATTGTAGATACCGACGGGAAACACTTTCCGTCCTTGTCAGCGCGGTCGCAGAGATACAAGTACACCGCGACCGCCCTGTGCTGTAAGTCATAGCAGTAAATGTCTTTACTTGTTAACGCAATATATCACCCCTGATTTTGTTGTATAGTATGATCTTCCTTGATGCCGAGAGCATGTTTCTTCCTGTGTATCTCCGCTCGCTGTTTTTTGTCGATGTGCATTCTCACGCTCCGGTCGGTCTTGTAATAATTCTCATTCAGCAACCGCACAAGCGACAGCAGCATATTCATGTACGCATTCTGTACACGGGACTGATCGTAACTTTCGATATATTCAAGAAGGCTCTGCGCGAACTAATTTCCGGCATCTGCCGACCGTGTAAGCCAATAGACTGCCAACTCCTTGTCCTGCGGAATTTCACGACCGAACAGATACAGTTTGCCGAGAGCGTAAGCCGCTGTACTCAGCTTTTCTGCGGCATTCTGTAACAACTCCACAGCTTTCCCGGTGTTCTGCGGTATGTTGCCGCCGATATACAGCTTCGCAAGACGGAACATTGCAAACACATTTCCGTGTTCCGATGCTTGATTCAAATATTCCTCCGCGAGATCATAACGTCTGACAGTGTCATCGAGGCACAGCTTACCGAGAGCGTATTCCGCACAGTCGAGCTGCTCCTTCGCCGCGTTTCGCAAATATATTTCTGCAAGTTCAAGATTTTTCATCGTGTACCGTCCATCAAGATATATCTTTCCGAGTGCGTATTGCGCATATTTGTATTCGCCGCAAGACTCAAACATCTTGATTGCATATTCCGGGTCGGGATACACTCCGTCACCTCTCAAATACTTTTTGGCACGACGATATATCGCGGCAACGGTATATACGCTTTTCGGCTGTTCTGATGAAGTGACTTTGGCATCACCGTCCGGGATCTCAGAGCTTTCCGGCTCTGTGACCTCCGGCTCCGGGAGCGGCTCCTCGTTCTTGATCTCACACTCTGCTGAATCAAGTGTATGCTGAATTTCAACGACCGCGTTTATAACGCTGTTCTTGATTGGCTTGAACACCTTGTTCTCTTGAAGCGGAGGGAACTGCTTGACCGCATTCGTGTATGTATTGTATTTCTCCTGTTCCAACCGACACCACTCATCATACATCTTCTTGATTGTAGGGTGGTCAGCGAGTGTTGCGACAATATCATCGACGGTCTTTTTTACGGGCGGCTGTAAGTAGCCGTACACCTTTTTGCCTTTCGCATTTTCAAGCTGACGGGACAGTTTTAGTATCGACTCTTCAAGTTTCGGATTGATAAGGTGAAGGTTTATCTGCGAGGACAGCTCCTGCATCACGCGCTTGGCTTCTGCACGGAGATCATCTCGCACAGAGGTCTGTTTCTGATAGACCTCGTTCATCTCATCCTTGAAGATTATATTTGCAAACGTGCTTTTCAGCATCTCTATGCCATGCTCGGTCATGTAACCCTCGGTCGGGTCTGTCGAGTACACCAGCAGATGTATGTGCGGGTGGTGAGCTGTATTGTGGAATGCCGCATACCACCGGAGGTGATCGAGCTTTATCTTATGAGCCTGTGCTATCTTATCAAGACTTTCCAGCACAAGGTTCTGCCATGCCTGCGGGGTGGTGTAGCCGAGCCTTTCCGCATCCTCGCGCCTGAGTGATACGACATTCGTCCACACGTTCCCGTCATGGTTTGAGACAATAGCTTTCGCTTCATTCAGTTCGACCTCGCCCTTGTCTGCGGAGAACAATCCATGCTTGCCGATCTTCTCGACGCCCGGGCGCTCGGAGATATATTTGACGAGCATCTCACGGTCAGTGAGCCTGTCCGCGTTGCGTTCGAGTATCTCGGTTATTAGCTCCGAGGCGTTTTGCTTTGTCGGACAGCTCTTGTAGTCAGCGTACTCATGCGAGGAGCGTTCGCTTGGAAACATTTCAAGCAGCTTTGTGACAAGCTCTGTCTGACTTTTGGTGACCGGGACACCGCGTTCCTGCGATGAGTACATCTCCACGGATTCTCTCGTTGCAATGTATTTGACGAGACCGCCGCGCTTTCCGGCAGTTCCGGGTTTGAGATAGCGGCTCGACACTATTATCCTCGGCATTATTCTTCTTTCTGAAAGCGAACCGCGCTTTCGTAGTTAATGATACCGTTGATCCGGCGCACCTCGTCCACGCACATACGATGAAGACTCTCGACTGTTTCATCATCTATATCATTGGTCGCGGCAACCATGTGAGATATCTTTCCCAGCTCCACCGCGATCTTGAACAGGTTACGGCTTATACGCTGCTCCGATGTTTCAACTGTTGCCTCGACCATTCGTTTTATGATAGGGGCAAGGTAGTTCGTCAGCTTTCCGGCTGTCAGATAGTCAATGTAGAAGTCCACGGCATTCTCAATGAACTCATTTCTTGTAGAGCTTCCGTCCTTCTTGTAAGTCTCATTTATCGCTTTCATGCACTCCGGAGAGATGTGAAAAGCGTACTTTATCTTTTTTGACCCCACCTCAGATGCCTTAACATCGGCGTTTTCTTCTGTTTTTATGGGATTTGACCCCCGATTTCTGCTCCTGCTCATATTTTGACCCCTTTTTTAAAACTTGTTTTATCGCTCAACGGCGGGCTTTGCCCGACGAAGTGAGCGGGCGAGGCGGCGAAAAGACGCCCGCCCTTTTTCCTGCATAAAAATCATACCCCTCAAACCACCCCTCACGGCTGCCCATTTGACCGTCGAAATCGGTGCAACACCGCTCCAAGTTCCAACGCTTTCTCTGTCTGCCCGAAACGCTGCCAGAAACGGCTCAAATTTGCGTCCGCAGTCCTCGGAGGTATCCACCACCCGACCTTGCCTGTAAAATCGCACACGGTGCGAAACAGGGCAGTTGTTGGCGGCATGACTGTTCTGTCTTGTTCTACATACCTGTGATCTCCTTTCAAAACGCAAAAACGCCCTCGGATATCACTATCCAAAGGCATTTCACTTGTATTATTCAATTATAATCTCGGCTCATAGCTCTGTGCTATATCCTCTTCGACATCGTCCTCGGTATTATCATTTGCCATACCGCCATGCATATCCATAGCCATATCATGCACATCATCTATGCGCTTTTCTACTGCTTCCGCTACTGCAGCGGCTCTGTCTGGGCCGAGGAACAGTGCGGCTCGTTCGTCAGAAAGTATCTCGGATATTTCATCGCCTATGCCGTACAGCTTAGAGAAGTCAAGCCAGTCAAACGATGTCACAAGTTCCAATTGTGCCTTGTGATGTTTCTTGAAGGGCTTGCATTCCACCGCTGCGTTTCCTCTTATCTGCGCCGGTGTCAATTCATAACCGAGCGAGGAGCCACTGTCGAATACGGGCGCAGCACCGATCCATTGGAGCGTTTCAGCGTTCCGTATAAGTCCGAAGTTATTAAGATGTCTGTCCTCATTGGCTATGATATAATCGAGCGTTATCATCTGATCAAGAGCATGAACTATATCGTTTATCCCTATCCCACTGCAGCAGTTGATGTAGTGCTGATAACGCGAGATATCGTTAGGCTGCTTCACCGTCAGCATAATCTGCCATGCACTCACAAGATCGGTTTCGGCAGTGATAAAATCATCGCATATGCAGTATGGAGCATCTTCATCCCATATGAGTTCATAGTCAATGTGCGGTATATCAAGCCGCCGCATTATCGCAGAAGCAATTACCTCATTGTAAGGCTGTTGCTGGAATGGCTTGCTGCCGCCCTTTATAAGGCATCTCTTTTCATCAACGATCTTCCAGCGCTTTTTCAGATTACCGTTAGATGTGTTGTCCGGAGAAAAGAAATCAAAGTTTCTTTTACTTGAGGGCTTTCCGAACAATATATCACCTATGTCATCTGAGAACGGGTTCTCAAAAAAGTTCACGTTGCTCCATGAAACATCGCTATTTTCCGGCTTTATCCAGTATTGGTCTGACAAACTCAATCCGTAACAGCGGGTAAGAAGCGCGCTCGGAGTTGCAATGCCAAGTGTCTCGAGGACATTCCTGAGTCCCGAACGGCTCGCGGGTATAGACCTATTTATCCACCAGTCATTAAGATCGACACGCTCTGTAGCCCCTTTTTTGAACCCTACACCGACAGGCAGATGTTCCGCGGCGTATGTTTCGGGAACCTTTAATATATGTCCTGTGTTCTCGTCCATCTCAAGCTCCGCGACAGGAGTATTTTTATGCATCAAAACATATTTCACGGTCATCACCGTCCTTTACTTGTTTTTTATTATACCACCATTCTGACTATAAATCAAGCATTATTTTCACTGTCAGCCGAAGCATTTCTTGGCTTTGGTGAAGGCTGCTGCCTGCTCATCATGTCAATATAATCACGGACATTCTGCGGTACTGTCTTGGCGTACATTTGTTCGGCGTACTTCGTCAGTTCTTCTTCCACGGTAGTTCCTTTCTGTTCCGTGTACATCTTAAGAGCCGAGAGCTTTTCATTTTCCATCGTGACAATGATATTTTTCTTCATGTGAAACCTCCGTATCTGAGTCAGAATGATATGACCCAGGCGTATGTATCGTCCTCAATCTCGTCCTGCGTGATCTCTTCCGGCTGCGCGAACTGCTGACAATATTTATCGCACTGTTCATCGGAAAGCGAACACAAGTCCTCGCCTTTTTCTCCGCAGACAAAGAAGTTTCCTGCGATAATATGCTCACCGACCCTGCGGTTTCCCTCAAGCCCGATGAGCTTTCCCTCGTCATTGAAGACGATATTCACCTTGTTGTCGATCCGCATAATGTCAATA
>JAFPUE010000045.1 GCA_017395555.1 Ruminiclostridium sp.
AGAGAGTTTCAAGGTTTATCTTTTTATCCTCAAAAACGAGCTTTTTTACAGCGTACAGCGAGTCGGAGGTGTTGATGTTCCCATAGGTCTCGCAGGTGCCGCCGAGATAACGTACACCGCCGTCCAGCAGCGCCTTTCCGCACTCGATGCAGTCGTCCATAAGAATGCTTGTGAACAGAAATCCGACCTGTTCATTCATTATTCCGTAGGAGCTGTACTGTGAGTCCGCCGACAAGTCCATATAATGATCGAGCAGCTCCCTGTAACCGTCATAAAACTCCCCGAAAGATTTTATATCCTTCATTTTGCGGGTGATAACTGCACCGGTCTTTTCCTGCCCGTCGGCAGGGTCTATACCGTCATTCATGTATATAGTCAACAGCTTCAGCAGGTTAATGCAGATATTGGGTGTTCCGGTGCTCTGTCCCCACAGTACAAATTCCGTGCAGCCGAACGGAACATATCTTTCCGCAGTCTTCTCGTCCACTCTCATACCGTATGCAACAGCGGGAACATTCACCTCGTCATTGTAAATCGTCGGATATGTTGCACCGGAGCCTATAGCGTCAAGTGCTGCTTTCCATGTTTCTTCGGTCGTGTCACTGTCGATACGCAATGTGAATTGCGGCTCGACATAACGGCAGTCGGCACACACTTTCAGTGCGATACGCATAAATACATCGGCTTCTTCCGGGTGCTGTCTGCCCCTGCCGCCGACTATGACCCTGCCATTTACGGTGGTACGGCGGTTTTCTATCATAGTCCACAGCGACCTGATATACCGGTATGCTTCATCTTCGGTCAGAGTACCGTTTTCGAGGTCATACACAAGATATGTTCCGAGAAAGTCATCGAGTCTGCCGTAATTTATGACTCCGGCAAGAAGAGCATACAGCCACAGCAACTGCAATGCGTCGTGGAAAGTTTCCGGTCTGTCTGTGCGTATCCTTGCAAGCGAATCCGCCATTCTTTGAAGCTCCGCTTTGCGTTTTCCGCTGCTTTCCGGCAGCTCATCCATCTGCTTTACTGCCATATCGCGCAGGTGATCTGCGCTTGCAGTAAAAAGATCGAGACAGTCAAGACTTGCCCGGTAAAATTCGTTGTCACAGTTCTTCCGAGCCGCGTCAGTTATCATTTTACGCAGTCCAGATATGCCGTTATCCAGCAGCTTCGGGTAATCAAGCATCATTCCCGATAATCTTGCGGTGGCGATAAGCGGATAGTTCACATCTATAAATCTGCCTATTGTGGTCTCGGTCAGTGTTCGGCGGCAGTATTCGGTCTTCAGGTCATTTTCGAGCCAGTATTCATACAGCTTATCGACTCGTCCGGAATAGTCCCCGCCGAGCTTTGCGATATCTTTCTGAAAGGCACGCAGCTTTGCAAAAACGCAGTAATGACCTACACCTCCCACAGAAGTGACCGTTCCGAAGCCTATGGGAAGAAAGTCGAGCCTGCCGGCGAACAGATCGCCGTCCTCTACAGAGCGGAACATTCTCGGAAACTGCACCTTTAAGCACTCGACCTCGCGGCGCTCCTTTGAAGCTCCGGCAAAGCGTTTGTAAGTATCGGTGTAGAGCTCCATTATTTCAAGCTGTTCTTCAAGGCTTTTCTCGCAGCTTATCTTTTTGCTGACCTCGACATTCTGTCCGCCTTCCACATCAAATTTTACCATACGACACATCTCCTGTCAACAGTTAATGCTTGCTCCGTTCGGCAACTCTCCAGTCGTCCCGAAGTCCGGATATAAGGTCTGTGAATCTTTTGGCGATAAGATGAGGACGGGTTATCGCGCTGCCCACCACAACTGCGTCCGCGCCGAGATACAGGCATTTCACAGCATCCTCGGGCGTGTAGATATGCCCCTCCATTATCATAAAAGCCTTGTCGCCGAAGTCGCGGCACATTCTTGCGAACTCGCGGAGATCGGGCTCGGTTATGTGCTTTGTCTGTTCGGTATAGCCGTAAAGTGTGGGACCCACAATATCCGCGCCCATTTCTACGGCAGCCTTTGCTTCATCGTAATCGGAAACATCTGCAAATATAAGCGCGTCCGGTATCTCACGCTTTACAACGGGCAGCAGCTCATACGCCGGTCTGCCTTCATGAGTAAGCTGTCTTGTGCAGTCGAGCGCTATGATATCCGCTCCCGCCTCCCATACCTGTTTTGCGGCTTCGAGAGTGGGAGTTATGAAAACATCGGTGTCATCATGCCATATCTTGTACAGCCCTATCATCGGGAGATCTACATTATCCTTTATCAGCCTTATCTGTTCTGGGGAATTTGCCCTTATGCCGACTGCTCCCGCCCACTGTGCGGACTGCGCCATTTTCAGCACGAAATCTTCCGAATAGCAGGGGTCGTCGTGCTGTACCTGACAGGACACTATAAGTCCGCCTTTCAGCATTTCAAGTATTTTATCCTTCGGATATCTCATTTTATTTTTCTCCTTTATGCTACGCACTGCATTGCGGCTCCGACTATTCCTGCGTCGTTTCCGAGCTTAGCCGCAATTATATCGGGAATGCCTATCTGTTCCGCCGCGAATGTGCATCGGTACAGCTTTTTGCGGAGCGGTCCGAGCAGGTATTCGCCCTCTGCGCTTATGCCTCCGCCGATTATGACAGCCTGCGGTCTGAAAAGCGTTATGACAGATGAGAGCCCGGAAGCTAAGTAGTCGATATACTGCCCGACCACCTCAAGTGCTGTATTGTCACCCTGTTTTGCCGCATCGAACGGTATTTTTGCGTTCATTTTCATAAGTTCTCCGCCGCACATACCGTTCATCAGGCTCGACGGTTCTTTTTGTGCTGCCTCGCGAGCCTGCGCAATAAGTGCTGTTGCGGAAGCATAGGCTTCAAAGCAGCCCATTTGTCCGCAGGTACAGGGTCTGCCGTTATGTACGAGCTTGGTGTGACCTACCTCCGCACCCATGCTGTCGCAGCCGTTGTATATTCTGCGGTGCATTATTATACCGCTGCCCACTCCGGTCCCGAGCGTTATCATCACCGCATTCTCGTATCCGGCTGCCGCGCCCGTTAACGCTTCGCCGAGAGCAGCACACGCCGCGTCGTTCTGCACAAATACAGGTACTGGAAAATGCTTTTGCAGCTCCGACACCAGCGGCACATTCCGCCAGTTCAGATTGTTGGCGTTTACAAGGAGTCCGGTCTTCGGGTCTATGCAGCTCGGGGTTCCCATACCTACCGCTGTGACATCACTTATGGTCAATCCAGATATGCTCAGAGCTTTGTATGCTGTATCCGATATATCGGATACAAGCTGCTCAAATTGCTTGGCGGCATCAGTCCTGTCGGAGCAGGCAGATATTATACTGCCGGCTTCGCTCACAATTCCGGCGGCTATATTAGTTCCTCCGAGGTCAATGCCGATATAGTGCTTCATACATTCCCTCCGTTCGTTTTTCTTTATTATATAACATCTTTCGGGAAAAAACTTTAATAATTATAAGACATTCTTGCACTATTTTCAGATTTTTAAAAAAATCTGTACAATTCGAAACGCCCCGGAGTTTTATGGCTCCGGGGCGTCTCTATGGAGTTATCAATGAAGAAAATCAGTTTCCTAATTTGGCGTTTACCGCATCAAGCTCGGATTCAACGGCAAAGATTATGCTGTCCTTTGTTTCCGTCCACGGAGTACCCGCATTGAAGGAGTTCTTGATGTTGTTGGAAAGAAGATCTGTGATGTTGCCGTTAAGAGAGTTGCACATCTCGATCGCGGGATGCTGTTTTGTGTACTCAATAACTGTCTGGTACATATCCCACATTTCTTCAGTCCAGTGATAATCGTCGAAGAACTGCTGCTTGGATATCTCCTTTGTTCTCTCGTCTGTAGCCGAGATTTTTTTGCATTCGATGAACTTGCCTGCGCCCACGAGGTTCTGCCCGCCCTTTACGAGAGCGTAAGCATCAGCTCTTGCAGGGATATAGTATTCATCTGCGTCAGGGCAGCGCGGCATCGGAACGAATTCTATATCCTCATACTCTCCGAAATTACTGAGATCAGGTTCGTACAGACACCATGTTCCGCATGGATAGAATAATGTTTTTCCGGCTGCTATGTTCTGAGGCGCAATAGTCCAGTCATGTTCCGCTTTCGGATAGGGGATATCAGCTCTCTGAAGTCTCATCATATAATCCTGTACTTTGACGACCATAGGATCGTTAAGGTTATGTACAAGTTTACCGCCCTTTATTCCGACATAAGGCACTCCGGTAGTCAGCGATATTGCATTCTCGAACCACCAACCATCAATTCCGAATTTATCGTCATTCCTGTCGCAGAACTGTATCAGCATATCATACATGGTGTCCCAGTTCCAGTTACCTTCGTTAAGAAGTTCAAGCGGATCAGTGAAGCCGTTTTCTATCATTGTTTGCTTATTGTAGATCATTACACAGTCCGCGTCAACTTCTACATTTGCGATGTAGTGTTTATCACCGAGCATGTAGTTGTCATTCATAGTCTTCATGTCATCCCACATAGGATCGGTGAGATCAACATAATCGTCTATTGCTTCAAACATTCCACCGATAGCGCATCTCGGGAACACATCGCCGTCTGCTGCCGGGAACATATCGGGTGAATCACCTGCCGCTACGAGCTTTCCGAGTGCATC